>DAOVYZ010000091.1 GCA_030635365.1 Bacteroidales bacterium | reverse complement strand
GTCCGAAACCTAAAGGGGCATTTTATACTGTTGTTAAATTACCTGTTGATGATACAGATATATTTGCACAATGGATATTGAGTGAGTTTGATTACAATAAACAAACTGTTATGATGGCTCCTGCTTCAGGATTTTATGCAACACCCGGATTAGGAAAAGACGAAGTACGAATTGCTTATGTTCTTAAAAAAGAAGATTTAGCAAAAGCTATTGAAACATTAGAAGCTGCTTTAAAAGCTTATCCGGGAAAAACAATTTAAAATTATAATTACTATAATGAAACTCCTCGCAGCAAGCTAACGAGGGATCAGTTCGGCTAAATGATTTTGAAATCAAAATCATAGTCTCACTGATTTAACTAAACATCCGAAGTTTTAAAAATTTCGGATGTTTTTGCAAGTACATCAGACAAGTGCATAATACTTTCATTCAAAATCTTTATATATCAAATATTTCCTTCTGATTTCTTTAAATCTTTCCAAATCCGATTGCCAGCTTTCTCTAATCTCCTCTGCTGATTTACCTTGAACAATCTGTTCTTTCAATTCTTTGTTACCGGTAATATTATAAAAGAAGGGGTTAAAAAAATCTTTTTGGCTTTCCATATTTTTATATCCAAAAAGAATCCATTCTAAGTTAATCTTTTTTTGAGCAAGAAGATCTTCGATATTTATATTTCTTAAATCTAGCCCATAGCATTTTTGATTTTCATGTTTAGGGTATTTACATACACCATTAATACTTCTCGGAGTAAATGTAAATTCTAAATTTTTCAGGTTAGGCCCTCCAAAAACCTGAAATGGGAATTCTGTACCACGACCGGCACTTAAGCTAGTACCCTCAAAAAAACCTAAAGATGGATACAAATAAACAGAAAGCATATTTTGTAAATTAGGAGAAGGTTTTACAGGTAACATATAAAGAGAATCATGCGTATAGTTCTCGCACGGGATATAATTCGATCTACATTTCATCCTATTTTTTAACCAACCCTCTCCATTTATCATTTGAGCATATTCAGCTATAGTCATCCCATGCACAATAGGAACCGGATGCATACCAATAAAAGATTGAAATATTGTATCAAGAATAGGACCGTCAACATAAAAGCCATTTGGATTAGGCCGGTCTAAAATTAACAATTCAACTCCCGCTTCCGCACAAGCTTCCATTACATAGTGCATTGTTGAAATATAAGTATAGTGTCTAATACCAACATCCTGCAAATCAAAAACAACTATATCAATACTATTTAAATCATTTAAACCAGGTTTTTTACTACTCCCATATAAAGAAATAATTGGCAAACCAGTTTTTTCGTCCTTATAATTCTTTACAAACTCTCCTGCTTCCGCATCTCCCCTAAAACCATGCTCAGGGCTAAATATTTTCTTAACATCAACTCCCAAACTTAAAAGGGAATCCACTAAATGTGAATCTTTGATTATTGTAGAATGATTTGCTACTATTGCAATATTCTTATTTAATAATAATGGTAAATATTTTTCTGTCTGCTCCGCACCAGTCAGTATTTTAATACAGTCTTGCTCAGAAGACTCCCCAGTACAACTACTTAATAAAAGAAGCAGAAATAATAATAAATTCAGATATTTCATGTATAATTACTTATAAAGATGCCTAAATTAATAATTTTCAATAATACTTCCTTTATAATTAAGAAATTAATAATTATAAAACCTTTTTGACCCTCTCTATTAAAACCAATATTATATAACAAAACTGTATATTAATTTTTACTACATTTGTGAAAATCTTTAAATAATAAGCTTGAACACAGAATTATTCATAGCCAAAAAAATCTTCTCCGACAAAACAGTTAAAAAGGGAATGTCTCAACCAATTGTTACTATTGCAGTAATTGGCATCTCTCTCGGTTTAGCGGTTATGATACTTTCTGTTGCAGTTGTTACAGGATTTAAGTTGGAAATAAGTGATAAGATAATTGGTTTTGGTTCTCACATTCAAATCGTAAACTTTGATTCAAATATTTCGTTCGAAACAGAGCCAATAGATAAACAGCAAACTTATTACCCTGATGTTAAAGAGTTGATGGGAATTAAACAAATTCAAGAATTTGCAATAAAAGCAGGTATTCTGAAAACTAAAACAGATATTCAAGGTATAGTTCTAAAGGGCGTTGCAAAGGATTTTGACTGGTCATTCTTTGACCAGAACCTAATTGAAGGTGAATCTTTTCGTGTGGTTGATTCGACAACTACAAATAACATTGTTATATCAAATTACCTGGCAAAATTATTAAAGTTAGATATAGGAGACAAAATTGCAGCTTACTTCATACAGCAACCTGCAAGAATGAGATCATTTAAAATTTCCGGCATATATGAAACAAGTTTAGCTGAATTCGATGAGAAATTTGCTTTGGTTGATATCAAACATATTCAGAAACTTAACAATTGGAATAGTAACCAGATAAGTGGATTTGAAATTATTATTGATGACTTTACTCAATTAGATAAAATGACTGAAGATGTTCGAGATATTGTTGGTTTTCATTTTAATCCAGATGGAAGCAGGCTAAGAGTGTTTAGTATAAAAGAAAAATATCCCCAAATTTTTGATTGGTTAAATTTAACAGATATCAATGTTTGGATAATTCTTATTTTAATAATCTCTGTTTCCGGATTTAATATGGTTTCAGGACTACTGATTCTAATACTTGAACGAACCAACATGATAGGAATACTTAAAGCAATTGGAACCAAAAACTGGTCGATACGAAAAATCTTTTTATATCAATCCGGATTTTTAATCTCTAAAGGAATGCTTTGGGGTAATATTATTGGCATTGCTATTTGTTTTCTGCAAGCTCAGTTCCAAATCATCAAACTTGACCCTTCCTCCTATTACATAGATGCAGTTCCAATCAACCTCAAGCTTTGGCATATTCTTGCACTTAATTCGGGAACCCTTCTGGCAATTATAATAATGTTAATAGTTCCTTCTTATATTATCTCGCGATTAAGTCCTGAAAAGACTATACGTTTCAATTAACCATATCTTATTTTATCAATAGTATGCAAGAAAAACAATAACCCATCAGACTAATATCAAACATATTGTTTTATAACATATACTATTAATAATCTGTTTAAACTTTATATTTCTTATCTCACATTTTTTTTACTAAATTACCGACTTTTCGAGGCTGTCCAAAAAGTCTTTGTGTGCGTTTGCGTTTCCTTTGCGCTACTTTGTGGTATAATGACAAAATGTTGTTACACAGAGTTTCACAAAGAAGACCAAAGTTTCGCAAAGTAGAAAAAACTACAATTCTTTATTTTTTTTAACTTTTTGGACAACCTCTTTCGATAGTACACAATATTTATAAGTTATAATAACATGAAGAAAGATAAATCCACCGAAACTAACCAATTTAACCCACAACAAAATTATGAACAAAGCCGACAAGAAATTGGGTATGTTTCCAGGAAAGAAGCTACAAAAGCAGATTATGACCGTATCGGTTTTATGTCGGGATTGGAGGTTCATCAACAATTAAAAACCAAAGAAAAATTATTTTGCCATTGCCCATCGGGTATTTATCATAGCCATGACAATTATAATGCTGAAGTCATTCGCCACATGCGCCCTACATTAAGTGAACTTGGGGAATATGACGGAACGGCTCTTATGGAATATAAAACCAAAAAAGAAATTATTTACCGATTAAATAATAAAACCGCTTGTACTTATGAAATTGATGATACGCCTCCTTTCAAAATTGATAGAGAAGCGTTGGAATATGCTTTGGAAATTTCTTTATTATGTAAACTGAATGTTGTAGGCGAAGTACATATTACAAGAAAGCAATATTTAGATGGAAGTATTCCCACCGGATTTCAACGTACAGCTATTTTAGGAGTTGAAGGCGAGATTCCATTAAAAAATAAAAAAGTCAGGCTAATTCAATTAAGTATTGAAGAAGATTCATGCCGTGAAATATCCGACATTCGCCATACCAGGATATATAAAACAGACCGTTTAGGAATGCCTTTAATTGAAACTGTGACTTATCCGGAAATGCTAACACCCGATGAATTAAAAGAAGCCGCTGAATACATAAGGTTTCTGAACAGGAGTACCGGAAAAGTTCGAGTTGGAAGCGGAGCAGGCCGGGAAGATGTAAATGTTAGTTGTAAAGGTGGTACACGTGTTGAAATTAAAGGAGTATCTTATAATAAGATGATTCCTGAACTATCACATAACGAAGCTTTCCGCCAATGGGCATTATTAAATGTAAGAAGTAAATTAAAAAGCAGGGTAAAAAATATTTCCAAATGGAAGATCCTGCATCATGAGATTAATTATCGTGATTTTGATTTAAAATACGAACCTATTACAAATGGATTGATTGATAAATACAGAATCGTAGCTGTTAACCTTCCCTATTTTAAAGGAATTCTGTCACATTTTACACAACCGGGTAAGATATTTGCTAATGAAATATCTGACAGGTTAAAAGTTATTGCGTGTATTGAAAAACCTAATATGGTTCACTCTGAGGAACTGGAACCTAAGGTTGTTAATGACAATTTTGTCAAGTTAAAAGAATTATTTGATGCCACAGAAGATGACGCTCAAATAATTTTCTGGGCACCTGATGAAGATATTTCTACTGCATTAGAAACAATAGAAGAACGCTGCAAAATCACATTTGAAGGAGTTCCTAATGAAACCCGTAAATCATTTTCGGACGGAACAACTATTTTTGAGAGAGTACTCCCGGGAGCCGATAGGATGTATCCGGATACAGATTCTGCACCAATTCCTTTAGAGGATAAATATCTTCAAAAACTAGGCAAAAACCTCCCAACAGATGTAATTGACAGGTATAACCAACTTAAAAAATGGAATATCCCGGAAGATACATATACGTTTATCTTTAGAAATAATTTATTCCCATTAATAGAAAAAATAATCAAAGACTTAAAGCTTAAACCCAAATTAATAGGAACATTTATAGGGCATAGATTAAAATTTGTTGAGGGTCATTATACCTCTGCCGATGAGTTTGAATATTCAATAATTTACGATTTATTTAAATACCTGATTGATAAAAAGCTGGATATTCAACTAAGCAAGAAAATGCTTCCTGTAATATACCAACACCCAAAAATGGATTTTGATTCTATTCTTACCAGCATAAATTTTAAAAAAGTTCCTAAAGAGGAAATTCTGTCAAAGATTCCTTTCTTAAAACAGAAATTTCCTGAGATAAAAACCTCGAAAAAAGAAGGTGGAGCAAAACACTGGATTATGGGAGAATTGCAAAAAACAGCAATGGGCAATATTGCACCTGATCAATTAGCAAAAGCAATAGAACAAAATTAGATTCATTTTAATCATTCAAATCCAAAAATAATGAGTGAAGATATTTTTCAAGGATATAAAGGCAAAGCATTAGAAGTTTTAAAAAAATATAATGTAAGAGTTTGGGGTCAAACATCAATCCAAACTACACGAGGTAACTTTGAAGGCACTGTACTTCCGCGTGCCGAAAACGACGATGATATTCACATTGTATTAAAAATTGCTACAGGATATAATATAGGAATTGATATTGGCACCATTAAAGCTATGAAAGAAACCGGTTATAAAAAGGCTAATTATAAAATCCCTGAAAAAGAATTTCCTATAACAGAGGGACTCCCTAGTGTAAAATTATTTGGTACGGGCGGTACTATTGCTTCCAGACTGGATTATCGCACAGGAGCTGTAATACCTGCTTTTTCTCCAGGCGAACTATATGGTGCCGTACCTGAGCTTGCCGACATTTGTAATCTAACTACCGAAAAAGTATTTGCTGTTTTCAGTGAAAATATGGGTCCAAAACAATATGTATCACTCGCAAAAGCCATAGGGGAAGAAATAAAAAACGGAATAGATGGTATTGTCATAGGGCACGGAACAGATACACTACACCATACTGGCGCTGCCTTAACATTTATGATACAAAACTCTCCTATCCCAATTGTTTTGGTAGGCTCACAACGTTCTTCAGATCGCCCCAGCTCAGATGCCGCACTCAATTTAATGCATGCCATGAAAACTGCAGGCCACTCTGACATTGCAGAAGTAATGATTTGTATGTTTGGCCCGACCTCGGATGAATACGGGCTATTGCATAAGGGTACCAGAGTGCGAAAAATGCATTCATCTTATAGGTCTACCTTTCGCACTATTGGTGATGTACCTTTGGCTACTGTAAGCAGAGATAAAATAACTCCTATTAAAAAAGACTATAAGCACAGGCGAAAAGATAGAAATGTGGACATACTTCCTTATTTCTCTGATAAAGTTACTATGATATACTACTATCCGGGAATGAAACCTGATACCATTGATGCATTAGTGGATAATGGCTATAAAGGGATTATTATTGTTGGAACCGGCTTAGGCCATGTAAACAAAGAACTGTATCCGGCCATTGAAAGAGCCAACAAAAAAGGTGTTGTAATGTATATGACTCTACAAACTCTTTGGGGTTATGTACACATGTTTGTTTATGACACAGGTAGGGATATGATGGCAAAAGGTATTATACCTGCCGGAAATATGTTACCTGAAGTGGCTTTTATAAAATTAGGATGGGCTTTAGGACAAACTGATGATCCCGAAGAAGTTAAAAAAATAATGCTTACCCCTATTAATGATGAAATTACAAAAAGAGAACCATATAATGGCTACCTGATTTACCAAGGGGGTGTTCCTGAAGTAGAAAATTTTATTAAAAAGTTTAGAAAATAGAAGTTAACTAATACTAAATTTGATTAAAGTAAATTTTACTAAATAACTCAACAATATTCTAATGTTTAATGATTTTCTTAAAAATCTGAAAGAAGAGTTAAAATTAGAACTCCCTGGGGAAAAAGCCCAGATAAAAATGGCTCCTAGCATTAGAAATAATTTTAAATCAGATAAAAAAAATCGAAAAGCAGGAGTATTAATACTTCTTTACCCGAAAAATCGAAAAATTAATATTGCTTTTATTCAACGAACTGAATACGATGGGCCTCATAGCGGGCAAATTTCATTCCCGGGAGGGAAATATGAAAAAACAGATAAAAACATTATTGAGACTGCATTAAGAGAAAGTCAGGAGGAAATAGGAATAATCCCTAAAAAAATAGATATCTATGGACAATTAACACCTTTACATATACCTGTAAGCAATTTTATTGTTTATCCAATAATTGGTGCTTGTAAAGATCCTCCTTCATTTAAGGCAGAACCTACAGAAGTTGAAAGAGTAATTGAAATTGAAATTGAAGAGCTGCTTAATCCTAAAAACTGTACCTCAAAAGAATTTAAGTATGGCGATTTATCATTCGTAGCACCAATATATAGTCCTAACAATTTAACTATATGGGGAGCAACGGCAATGATTTTATCTGAGTTTATTGAAATTATTCGAAAATATAATTTTAAATTTCAGGAATAATGTTTTTGTAGTGTTCGTATGTATCTAAAATCTGATAAACGTAATTATACGTTTCTGACCCGCGACAGTAACCATACTTAACAACAGTATCCTTATAATACTTAGGATTAGATTTCTTTAAAATATATTCATCAACATTATGTTCCCAAATATCGGGATTTTTGCCCTCTTTTTCCGCTAATCTTCTTGCATCAAGAATATGGCCTAAACCCACATTATATGAAGCAAGTATAAACTTAATCTTTTCATCTTCATCACTAATTCCTCTATTTTCAAATCTTTTATCAAGCCATTTTATAAACTCAACTCCTGCCTTAATTTGTTTTTCCGGAGGAGAACTTCTATTTACTCCAAACCGGCGTGCTGTAGTTGGCATTAATTGCATTAATCCATAAGCTCCAGCCCATGATTTAACATTAGGTTTAAATCTGGATTCCTGATAAATAAGAGAAGCCAACAACCTCCAATCCCACTCAATTTCTTTACTATATTTTTTTATATAATCATCATATCTTGATACCTTCCCTTTATTAATTGCATAATAATTATCTCCTACATACTTGACAGACCGAGGATTTTTAAAATACTTATCATAAATTAAATTATATTTTTTTGATTTTTTGATTTTTTTTAACCAATTATCAACTTCTTTTTTCAAATTATCATCCCCTTTTCCCAGTCCCCAGGCAAGATTCTGAGGAAAACTTACAGCAGTCTCAACATCTAAGTTAGGATAGTATATCTGGTTAACAAGTGCTACATTTTCATCAGCAACAGTATAGTCTATTTCCCCAATAGCAACTAATTCTATCAATTCCTCTACTTCTCTGTCCGAAATCTCAATAAGTCTAATACTATCACCTATTTCGTCAGAAAGATTTTTCATTCTCTGTGCAAAAGAAGTACTTTTCTGTACGTAAACAACTTTGTTTGCAATCTCTAACTGATTTCTTATTAAACTACCCTCAATTTCATGTTTTGAGATCTCCATCCAATTATCCGGCTTTCTTTGTACCAAAACTTGCCTTGTCTGACTATGAGGGAATGAAAAATCAATTCTTTTTGATCTTTCTTTTGTGATTGCAAGATTGATAGCAATTATATCACATTCACCATCCTCTAGCATCCTAAAACAATCTTCTACAGCATTATTAACTATAATCTCTAGTTTAACATCTAAATGATTTGCCAATAGCCTCAGTAATTCATACTGATACCCCATTGGCTCTCCCCTATATATAAAGTAATTTGTAGAATTAAAATCAGCTACAGCAACTAACTTCCCTCTTTTCTTAATCTTTTCAAGAGAATTTAAATTAACAAATGATTCCTTTTCTTTTTGTTTACATGTATTAAATGTAAGCAATAAGATAAAAATCAATAATAATCCAAGATTTCTTTTAAAATCTTTCAAAATAAGTTTTTTTGATTTTGTAAATAAATTTACGAATTATAAAATATTTTGTTTCGCATTCTAATTATGTCCTATTCCTGAAACAAAATATATAGAAGTAAGTTTTTTTATTTTTTTCAAATATTGTGTATTATTTAAAAAAGCCTTATCCGTTAAAAAACGAATAAGGCTTATATAAAATCGGCGGTGTCCTACTCTCCCACAAATGCAGTACCATCGGCGCTAACGGGCTTAACTTCTCTGTTCGAAATGGGAAGAGGTGGAACCCCGTTGCAATAACCACCTTAAGATCTTTTATCTTAGTTGGAACCCCTTCCGATAACTATCGGAAGCAACCTGTCTGCCGACAGGCAGGTAACCACCTTAAGACTTTTTTCTGATATACAGAAATGAGTATCTTAAAATAACATGCCGTTAAAGAAAATTTAGAAAACAATCTAATAAAAGCGTCCGGGTAATTAGTATTGCTCAGCTTTGACATTACTGCCTTTACACTTGCAACCTATCAACGTCATAGTCTTTGACGACCCTTAAAGGAAATCTCATCTTGAGGAAAGCTTCGCGCTTAGATGCTTTCAGCGCTTATCTTTTCCAAACGTGGCTACTCTGCAATGCAGCTGGCGCCACAACAGATACACCAGAGGTTTGTCCGCTTCGGTCCTCTCGTACTAGAAGCAGGGCCTCTCAAATTTCCAACGCCCACAACAGATAGGGACCGAACTGTCTCACG
>DAOVYZ010000232.1 GCA_030635365.1 Bacteroidales bacterium | reverse complement strand
AAGCGAGTTACTTAAGAAAGTGAATAATAAACTTCAGTTACAAAATGAGGTTAAAACGGTATTAGGTTGTTAATAGTTACAAAATTTTTTGGTCGGTTGTTTGTTAGCTTTAATGAATTTATTGGGTTTGGTGCATAGCACTCAAACCCAATAAATTTTTTAGTTTATTAAAAAATTTGGACTAAATAATAAAAACAATAAAAAAAATTATAACTTTAATGCATATAATATTCAATATCTGGTTACTATAATACAAGTATATGGAATTAATAGAATATAACTATAATATTGATTGGAGCTCAAAGAAGGTTCTTATTGTAGAAGACGATAGTTTTAGCGTAGAATATTTAGTTGAAGTATTAGCTGAAACGAATATACAGATAATTCTTTCTAGAAATGGGTTAGATGCTGTAGAAAAGGCTAAAAACAATCCTGATATTGATTTAATATTAATGGACATACAATTACCTGGTATTAGTGGAGAAAAAGCTACAATATTAATAAGAGAATTTAATCCTGATATTCCGATAGTTGCTCAAACTGCACACGCAATGTCGAATGATAAAGAAACTTACCTTAAAGCCGGATGTACAGATTATCTGTCAAAACCAATTTTGATGACAGATTTGTTTTTGACATTACAAAAATATCTTTAGATTCAGGTGTTTTTACTTGGAAATAATCAAATAAAAAGCTTTTTATTTGTTGCTATATAGTTAAAGATGTAAAAGCTACAAGCTTGTATTTTAAATTGTAACACATAATTGGATTCTAGAATATATGAATACACATGGAAAAATATTAATTGTTGATGATATATCTACTCACTTATTGTTACTTCAAACAATATTACACGATGAGGGCTATGAAACAGGGATTACTGATGACCCAAAAGATGTTATAGATTTACTTCTTAAAAGTGAATATCATGTAGTACTTCTTGATATAATGATGCCGGGTATGGACGGTTTTCAGGTTTTGGAGAAGATAAAAATGCAAAAGGAATTATCGCATTTAAACGTTATAATAATTTCAGCAAAAACAGACTCAGGGAGCATTAAAAAAGCTTTAGAGAAAGGTGCGTTTGATTATATTTCAAAGCCTATAAATATTCAGGATGTAAGAAATAAGGTTAAATCTGCAATGATAGAAAGTATCTTGTAGTTATAATTTGGGTTTAGGGTATCAAGATTAGGGGCAAATTGCCCCTAATTTTTTGTTTTAAATTGATTTTATTTTATTTGTATATTTAAAACTTACTAATAAAAATTAAATCTATGAGAAAACTATTTCTTTTTACATTATTGATTTTTCCTGTATTAATAACAGCTCAGGAAACAGAACAAAAACATAAAATAGATTTTAGTGGTTATGTTGGATATGAAATGTTCTTTGATACATATAACTCAGCTACTACCAGAGATGGGGAAGTTTATCTTTATCCATGGGCAGAAAATTTAGATATTAATGATAAAGACATTAATAAAAATTTCCAGGCCCAAATGCTGTCAATTCAGTCGAGGGTAAGGATGACATCTTCAGGATTAAGTGCATTGGGAGCAAATCTTAAAGGAGTTGTAGAAGGTGACTTTCTTGGAACAGCTCAAGATTATACAAGGTTATTTCGTTTGAGGCATGCATTTGTACAATTAAATTGGAGTAAATCGAATTTAATATTGGGACAAACATGGCATCCTATGTTTGTTACCGGTTGCTTTCCCGGAGTATTTTCTTTTGGAGCTGCAGCACCTTTTCATCCATTAAACAGGGCACCACAATTGAGATATACATTTAGTCCTACAAAGAATTTTGATATTATGGGAGCAATGTTATTTCATGGAGATTTTAAAAGTAAAGGCCCTGCAAATGCTCAACAAAATTCAGGAGTTCCTGATATGCAATTTCAATTTGTATTTAAGAACAATTTTCTGTTTACCGGGATTACCACAGGATATAAAATTTTAACCCCAAGACAGGAAACAGTAGCTGGTGTAAAAACCAATGAAAATGTAGGAAGTTATAACCTACAGGTATTTGCTAAGTTAACTACTAAGCTTGTAATTGTTAAGGTTGAGGGAGTGTACGGAGAAAATCTTACAAACTTTGTTATGATAGGAGGTTATGGTGCTTCTGAAAATCCGGCGTTAGTTGATGATTATTCTTATGCCAATATAAAAACAATGTCAGTATGGAGTGATGTTGCTACTAATTTTAAAAAATTAAACGGGGGTGTATTTGTGGGTTATTCGTCAAACTTAGGGGCAAATGGAGATTATTATAGTTTGGGAGGATATACAAGGGGTGAAGATATTAGATATATTTTTAGAATTTCTCCTAGAGCTCAGTATACATCAGGTAAGTTAACATTTATCATAGAACATATAATGACAGGTGCTGCATATGGAACATTAGATGTTGCAAATGCAGATTATTCTTTTATAGATAAAGATTCACCAAAAATTAACCACAGGGTGTTGTTTGGAGTAAAATATTCTTTCTAGAAATAGAGAAACAAAAAAGAGAACTAATTTAGTTCTCTTTTTTGTTTCTTAATATATCTTGTTTTATTGTAAATCAATACAATTAGTTATTACCATTTTGCAAGCATTTTTATTCCCCAATTCACAAGCCTTATGGAAATCCTCACAAGCTTTGTCCTCATCTGCTTGTTTTGTATGTATCATTCCTCTGTTATAATAAGCAAAAGGGTTTTCAGGGTCAATCTCGATTACAGTGTTAAAATCATTTAGTGCATCTTCGTAATTCCCTTTTTGGTAGTAAAGGAACCCTCTATACATAAAAATATTAGGATTATTGTCATTAAGTTCAATAGCTTTGGAATAATCACTTAAAGCTGCGTCATATTCAAATAATTTTTGTTGAGCAGCACCCCTGTTAACATACACTTTATTTTCGAATATTTTATCATTTTCACCTTGTGCCAAGTCAAGAGCCCTATTTAAATCTTCGATTGCATTCTTAAATTTCTTTTTATGAATTTTAACTATCCCGTTAGTTAAATAAAATTGGGGATAATCAGAATTTTTCTTAATAGCAGTTTCAATTATTTTGCCTGCAGCTTTATATTCTTCCATCAGTATTAATAAATTGGCTTTACCATTAATTGCCGGGGCATAACTAGGCAAGTAATCCAATGCTTCATCGAATTTTTCCATTGCTGACGGGTAATTATTTAGTTTTATTAAATCATTGCCTAAATCTACCAGAGATTCTACATCGGTTTGTGAAAAAACTAAGGAGTTAATAAAAACACAAAATGAGATTGCCAGAAAAATATGCTTCATTTTAATAGATGCTTTATTTGGTGAAAATAATAAATATTTTTCAATTTTGTAAGATTATATAGAAGTTTCAAATAAAGTTCTGTTTGTAATCGACCTTCCTAAGGTAATTTCATCAGCATATTCCAGTTCGTCACCAATTGCAACTCCTCTTGCTAAAGTCGTAATTTTCACAGCATAATTTTTAAATTTTTTATACAAATAAAAATTTGTTGTATCACCCTCCATAGTTGTACTAAGTGCTAAAATAAGTTCTTTAACATCACCATTGTTAATTTTTTCATATAAATTATCAATTTTTAAATCGTTTGGGCCAATACCATCCATTGGAGAGATTATACCTCCTAATACGTGATATACTCCATTAAACTGGTGTGTATTTTCAATAGACATTACATCCTTTGCGCTCTCAACAACACATACTATTGAAGAGTTGCGAGATAAGTTATTACATATATTGCAAATATCATTATCAGATATGGTATTACAACTTTGGCAATGTTTTATTTCATTTCTCAACTTAATAATGGTTTCACCAAAATTAATTACATCCTCTTTTTCTTGATTTAGCAAGTGTAACACTAATCTTAATGCAGTTTTTTTACCAATACCGGGTAATCTTGAAAATTCTTCAACGGCCTTTTCTAATAATTTTGAAGTGAAATTTTGTATATACATTCGTGTTTAATAAGCTTTTATTTTCTCCAAAAATAATATCAAATAAGGCTATAAGCAATTTTTTGTTCTAATTGTTTTTATTATCCTTGCATTATTAAAACAGTAAATTTTGTAAGTATGTCTCCCTATTTGGTAATCGTAATAATATTAGCCTATTTTTTTGTTCTTATTACAATTTCACATTTTACAAGTAGAAATGCCAATAATGATGCTTTCTTTCTGGGTAACAGAAAATCACCATGGTATATTGTTGCATTTGGGATGATAGGAGCTTCTTTATCCGGTGTTACATTTATTTCTGTTCCGGGATGGGTTGTGTCCAATAATTTTTCTTATATGCAAATGGTAATAGGATATCTATTAGGTTATGCAATCATAGCTAATATACTTATGCCGATGTATTATCGTTTGAATTTAACATCGATTTATTCATATTTGGGTAATAGATTTGGAGTATATTCATATAAAACAGGTTCATCTTTTTTCTTATTATCCAGAATTATAGGTGCTTCATTTAGATTGTTTTTGGTTGCTAATGTACTACAGATAACGGTTTTTAATAACTTGAATATCCCATTTGTGATAACTGTAGTTATTACTATCTTGCTTATATGGTTATACACATTTAAAGGAGGTATTAAAACAATAATATGGACTGATAGTTTACAAACTTTATTTATGCTGGTTGCAGTGGGGGTAAGCATAGTGTTAATATCTAAGCAGCTGGATTTTGATTTTAAAACTGTGTTTAATACAGTAGTAGAAAGTAAACATTCAAAACTGTTTTATTTTAATGATTTTAAAAATGCAAATTATTTTTTCAAACAGTTTTTTGCAGGAGCCTTTATTGCAGTTGTTATGACCGGGTTAGATCAGGATATGATGCAAAAAAATTTGAGTTGCAAAAATATTGGAGAAGCCAAAAAAAATATGTATTGGTTTAGTATTACGTTAATTCCGGTTAATTTAATGTTTATGTCTTTGGGAGTGCTATTAGTTGTTTTTGCTCATAAAAATGGTATAGCTCTGCCTGAAAGAACTGATGACCTCTTTCCTATAATTGCTACGCAGGGTTATTTAAGTCCCATTGTTACAATTTTCTTTATAATCGGGTTAATTGCTGCAGCATATAGTAGTGCAGATTCAGCTTTAACAGCACTAACTACATCTTTTACAGTTGATATATTAAACGTAAAAGACAAAACCGAAAGTGAACTAAAAAAAATTAGGAAGAAGGTGCATATTGGAGTATCTATAGTTTTGCTTATTGTAATCTTGATATTTAATGCAATAAATAATGAAAGTGTTATTAGTGCTATTTTTAAAGTTGCAGGTTATACCTATGGTCCATTACTTGGAATGTATGCATTTGGTTTATTTACCAAGTACAATACAAGAGATAAATTAGTTCCTGTAGTTGCGATTCTCTCACCTGTAATTTGTTATTTTTTAAGCCATTATTCAGAAATTTTATTTAATGGTTATAGTTTTGGATTTGAACTATTAATTTTGAATGGGGTAATTACTTTTTTAGGTCTCTTTTTATTAGCAAAAGTAAATATACAAAGTAAGTATTTTACGTTAGATTAGGTAATATATTGAAATTAATTAAATTCTTATAATGAAGAAATATGTAATAATTCTGTTTTGTATATCTATTTATAATATAAACGGAGCTTATTCTCAAAGCCTTATTGTTTCAGCAAAAGGAGGATTTGCCTATTCTTCCTCATCAGATTCTGAAATGGGAGCTATTGGTTCTATCTCTCTGGAAAATAAATTTAATAAGTATTTAACCATTGGGGTCAATGGGAAATTTGGAAGTGTTGAATACTTGGATGAGGATTTTTTTATGGCGAATGATGCTATAATAGAAGAAAGGGAATTGGAAATATCTAATTACATGTATGCTTTAAATATTTGTCCAAAGGTTTCATTTATAAATACTGATGAATTAATAATCTCTTTGATTGGGGAATTTGGAAATTATTGGATGGAATCTCAACCTGTAATTTATTTTACAGATAAAATAAGCTCTGAAGTAACACATAAAACATACAGTAAGGAATTGTTTAAAAGTGTAAGTT
>DAOVYZ010000491.1 GCA_030635365.1 Bacteroidales bacterium | reverse complement strand
GATGTTAAAAAATCATTTGACCAATTTGATCATTTAAAAGTTGAAATAGTAATTAATTGTACAGTTGTAAAATATTTGACAGAAAAGGATGTTGGGTTTGATGTTTGGGTTGACGGAGTAGGGATGTTTTACCCTAATGACACAGGCTTAAAGTTCATGGTTAAACCATCGAAAAATGCATATGTTAAGATATTTATTTTTAGTGAGACTGATGCATTTCAATTGTTCCCTAATGATTATGAAAATTCGTATTTGTTAACTGCAAATCAGCAATACCATTTCCCTTCAGAAACTATGGATTACACTTTGTATACCGAAAAGAAATCAGAAATTCATCGTATGATTATGGTATTTATGAAAGAAGATATACCTTATACAGACGATGTTAAATATAAAAATATTATTGACTGGCTTTTTTCTATCCCTCCTGATATTCGGGTAATAAAATCATTTGGTTTTAGTGTGGTAGACGAAGATAAGATGAAATTGTAAAACACAATGCATTGTGTCTACAATGAAAATCGTTATTTTTTTCTAATCAAAGTTAATCCATCACGTAAAGGCAAAATAACTTTTTCAATTCGTTTGTCATTTTTAATATATCCATTGAAATCAAAAATACCTTTGGTATATTCATCATCAGGTTTTTCCAGTTCAATTATTTTGCCACTCCAAAGAACATTATCAGCTAAAATAAAACCTCCGGGTTTTAAAAAATCGAAAACTAATTTGTAATATTCGAGATATTCCCTTTTATCTCCATCAATAAAAATTAGGTCAAATTGTTCCGAAAGAGTTGGAATGATATTGAGGGCATTACCAAAATGCAATTTTACTTTATTTTCAACTCCTGCCTTTTTCAGGTATTTTGATATGAAATCTTCCTGTTCATCATTTATTTCAATCGTATGGATAAGCCCTTCTTCTTTTAAGCCTTTTGCCAGGCATATTGCCGAATAACCCGTATATGTGCCAATTTCCAGTATTTTTTTGGGATTTATCATTTTGCTTAGCATTTCCAGTATTTTACCCTGTAAGTGCCCTGAAAGCATTCTGGGGCGAAGAATTTTTAGATTTGTCTCACGATTCAACTCCGCTAACACAGTATCTTCGTCATCGGAATGATTTAATATGTACTCTTCAATATTGAAATAAAAATCAGACATAGATAAAATATTTAAAAATGTCTAAATTATTAAAAACAGAATAATTTTAGGCATTCTAAGTATTTTGAATTTTAGGCAATTATTATTGATAAACCAACATCGACATTTTATCAATATCCAGAACATCATTAGCAACTTCTTCAAGTTCTTCAACAGTTACTGCTTCTATTTTTTCTTTTATTCTATCAAGACTATCAACTTTATTAAAGAGTAGATAGCTTTTTCCTATTGCTAATGCCAGGTTTGCAGCATTTTCTGAATTAATGGCTATCTGGCCAAAAAGTTGTCTTTTTGCTTTTTTAAGTTGTATGCTTCCAAGCTTTTTAGTTCTCAGACTTTCAAACTCTTTACGGATTAATTTTAAGCACTTATTAAAATTCTCTTTATCTGTTCCAAAATATACCGAGAATAAGCCAATATCGGTATAAGGCGAATAGTTTGATTCAACATGATAAGCATATCCGTATTTTTCTCTTAGTAAAAGACTAAGCCTGGAGTTAAGTCCGGGGCCACCAAGCATATTATCCAATAATGTCATGGCTACTTTTTTCTTATCGTGAACATTATAAGCTATATTACCTATAATGCAATGGGTTTGATGGGTTTTCTTTTTTAGTGTCTTAATCTCCGGTTTGTAATTATTTATTTGATCCCTTTGTGTTGCTCTTGGATTAGATTGAATTTTCCCGAAATATTTATCAGCAAGTTTTTTCATTTTGTTAAATGAAATATCACCAACGGAGCAAAGAACCATCTCGTTGGTGTTGTAATTTTTAGTAATAAACGATTCAATATCCTTTTTTGTAAAACGTTTAAGGTCTTTTGGATTACCCAATATATTTTTTCCTAAAGGCTGATTCTTAAAAATTAACTCTTCAAAATCATCAAATATTAATTCGGCAGGATTGTCCTTATAAGAATTAATTTCCTCAATAATTACTTCCTTTTCACGTGTAATTTCTTTCCTTGGAAAAACTGAGTTGAAAGTTATATCTGAAATAAGCTCAATAGCTCTTTCATAATCGTTTTTAAGAAAGGACGTGTGTATAGTGGTTTCTTCCTTGCTAGTATAGGCGTTTATTTCGCCACCAACATCTTCTAATCTGCTAAGGATATGGTAAGCTTTACGTTTCTTTGTCCCTTTAAAAATAGCATGTTCAATAAAATGAGCCATGCCATGCTCATGATTCTCTTCATCACGCGAACCGGTGTTTATAATCAGAGCGCAATGCCCGACTGCCGATTTCGAATGTAAATGAATGATTCTTATTCCGTTCTCCAGTGTATAATTCTCGTAATTCATCTCAATAAATGTATCAGTGGCAAAAGTATAAAAAACTAACAATCAAAATACTAAAAAGGTTAAAGATTTATTGAAATTAAGAAAATTTAAAAATTGAGAAAAATTATTTTGCAAACGAAATTTTTAAATTATATTTGCAACCTCAATTGAGCTTAATGGTACCATAGCTCAGTTGGTAGAGCAACGGACTGAAAATCCGTGTGTCCCTGGTTCGATTCCAGGTGGTACCACAGAGAGCCTTGAGAAATCAAGGCTCTTGTTGTTTTATCGAACAAGGAATGACGAATGAAGAATTACGAAGGAATTCTAAAAACTTCACCTGTTTTGTGCAATG
>DAOVYZ010000064.1 GCA_030635365.1 Bacteroidales bacterium | reverse complement strand
TTCCTTTCTGTTACAAAAGATAATTATCCCGATCATAATGATTTAACAGAATTTCTTGGAGCCTTTACCGGTAGTTTGTTATTATTTACATTCTTATTTAAAACTTTTGTTTACAGTAAATTAATGAAAGCTTATGGTTTGAAGATCAGTATAATTGTATCTTCATTCTTATTAAGTATTTTTACTGTATTAGCTATTGTTATTGGATCTTTATCAGGATATACAAGTATTTCAGCAGGTTTTATATTCTTCTTTTTAATCATATCATTAAGTAGGTTATTTTCAAAGGCATTAAAAGATGCTGTTGAAGTACCTTCTTTTAAAATTCTGTATCAGTCATTAAAGGCAGAAATAAGGCATGATGTTCAGGCATATGTTGATGGAACAATTAATGAGATTGCTGCCCTGGCAGCAGGGTTAATATTAGCAGCATTAAGCTTATTTGAGTTTTTTAAGTTGATTCATTTTTCCTACTCATTAATGATTATTCTTATCATTTGGTTTTTTATTGCCAGAAAACTTTATTTGGAATATAAGATTTCGTTGCAGAAATCTTTAGCTGATTATAAGGGGAAAAAGGAAGAAGTTGAAAACATTTCAGATTTTATGAATAAGAATTTGAAAGATGAATCCAAATTTTCCGGAAAAACAATACCAGGGTTAGGCTATGATTTTTCTTTGCACCCATTGAAATTTGAGGATAAACTTAGAGAGTTAATTAGTTCTAAGAATAAAGAAATAGCTTTTTTTGTAGAAAATAAGATTTTAGAATCAAAAATTCTAAAATCTTTTTCGCTTTTAACTCAGAAAGGTGATAGTGTAAAAGATTTTCAGGAGAAAATGCCGAAAGTATTTAGTAAAATAGATTTAAAAATTGCAAAATCTCCAGGACATGATAAACTTATTGAGTTAGCAAAATCTAAGGGTACAGATGAAAGAATACTAGCCTCATACTTAATAGGTAGATTTTACGAACCAGCGTTATTTATATATTTAAAATCACTAATTCGTGATTTGCAATTACCTGTTAAAATAGCTGCCTTAAAGGCGGCTACAAATACAAAAAATGTTGAATTCTGCCCAATAATTTCTGATCATATTGATACTCCGGAATTAATATCATATGTATATGATTCCATATTAACTTATGGAGAGATAGCACTTGATTGTATTGATCAGGTGTTTTATAAAACAGGCACTAACCATAGAACATTACTTAGAATCATAAAACTAATAGGACAGATTGGAGGAGGAAAAGCTCAAAAGTTATTAGTAAATAAACTTGGGCATCCAAATGAAGAAATACTTAACTATGTTCTTATTTCTTTGAAAGAAACAGGTTATAGTGCAAATGAAAAGGAATTAACGCATATAAACCAAATAATAGAAAGACATATTGGAGTTGTAGCATGGAATATTACTGCTAAAGCTACTTTGGATGAAACTTCTGAATTTCAATATTTAAAAGAAGCTGTTCAAAATGAGATAACGGCAAATTATGATTTGTTATATTTATTATTATCATTAGCTTATGATTCAAAATCTATAATGCACGTAAAAGAGAATATTGAGAGTGGCACAACAGAAGGTATAAGCTATGCTTTAGAGCTACTCGAATTATTTATTCATGAAGAAATAAAACCTAAGTTATTCCCTATTGTTGAGGAGATATCATTTGCAGAGAAAATCAGACAACTTCAAAATTTTTATCCACTGGAAAAATTAACTATAGATGAATTATTAATAGCAATAATAAATAGAGATATAAATGATACAAATATATGGACAAAAGCTTGTGCTCTATATGCTTTTTCCGAATCTGAAAATGACGAAATACCCGATGACCTTATTGCTCATTTATTTAACCCACATGAGATATTAAGAGAAACTGCAGCGGTAGTAATTAATAATCTTAATAAAGAAAAATTTAATAATATTGGAAAACGTATAAAAGAATTAAATCGAGAGGAATATAGTAATACAATTGATTTAATAAGTGAATCTAAATATAACTTACTTGTTGAAAAAACATGGTTCTTGAAAACCATTGAATATTTTAAAAATGTAGATGGCAGGTACTTATATGAACTTGCGAAGAAGTTAGATACCTTAGAAATAGATTCAAATGAATCAAATAATATTATTTTATCTGATTTAAAGAATAAAGTTCTTTTAATAAAGGGGGAAACAGTTTTATTGTCTATTGATAAAGAAAAAGAATGGAGATTGGGAGAAGGAGAGATTTACGATATGGATGATATTTTAGGTAATGCAAAGAATGAAGTTGATATAAAAATTAACGGTAATAGCTCAATTTTTTATATTGAAAAAAATGAATTAATTTACAATATGTTTGATTTTCATAAGATTGAAATAGCTATGATAAAATGGCTTAACAAGCATATTAATTATGAAAAAGTGATATAAAATTACTAAGGAAAAGGTGTATGTTTATCAAATTATTTAGAAAAATTAAGGTTTATTATATGCGAAAAACTACCATTTTTAAGCAACTAATTTTAAATGTAGTAATCCCAGCTGTTTCTGCATTGCTTATACTTGGGGCATTTAATTATAGTCAAACAAAATCTATTTTAATAGATGCAAGTGACACAAAAAGTAAAATAATTTCGGAAGAAATTATTGATATAATGGAGATTCAGGATGTTGCTCTGGAGATAATTGAACAATATTTAAATCCTATTATGGAATCGTATAGTAATGAGTTGGTTAATAATTACTTTAAGAAAACTGACAATATTGAATTTGCAAATCTGGATGAAATACGTATTGAATTGGGAATGGATCCGGAAATGGAAGATATATACATAATAAACGAGGAGGGGATTGTAGTAAATTCTACCTTTGAAGCGGATCTTGGACTTAATTTGTTTTCGTTCGGAGAAGAGCATAAGCATATGATTCTGGGGATATTTGAAGAAGAGAAGTTTGTTTATGAGAAATTTACCGTTGAATCGAGTACTAAAAGATTAAAGAAATATACTTATCATCCTACATTGGATGGGAAATACATCGTCGAATTAGGAATTTATTCAGGACCTGCCGATGAATTAATTAACTCGATTAATAAAACAGTTAACGAATTATCTGATGTAAATGTGGATTTATTTATAAATAAAGATAACCCTATTTCTTTGACGAAAGATATAGAGTTATCACCGGATGAAATTGATTTAATGAAGGAACGTTTTGTTAACCAGGATTCAATAAAAATTCCAAGAAAAGTTAATCGAAAGAAATTGTACTATAATTATTTATATATACATAGAGCAAATACTGATTTATATAAAGGAGCTATAATTAGCATTATAAACGAACGGTAGAAAGAAGATATTTTATTAAAAAATGAACTTATAAAATTTATTTCATTTTTTGGATTAGCCATTATTATTGTAATAATTCTTTTATATAGAAAAACTAAGGTTATAACTCATCCAATAAAAAAACTGGTTGATAAGGTTAATCGGGTTACAGACGGACATTTAAATGAACGTGCTGAAGTTATTGGGAATAATGAAATAACAACTTTATCACAAAAATTTAATTCCATGATTGAGGAATTGGAGAGTTATTACAATGAATTGGAACAAAAAGTAAAAGATCGAACAGCAGAGGTTGTCAGGCAAAAAGAAGAAATTGAAATAAAGAATAAACATATTACAGATAGTATTCGTTATGCTAAGCGCATTCAGAATGCAATTTTACCACCGGAGAATTATGTCAAGCAATTGCTTCCAAAATCATTTATATTTTATAGGCCAAAAGATATAGTAAGTGGTGATTTTTATTGGATGACAAAGAAAAATGATTTATCAATTTTTGCAGCAGTTGATTGTACAGGGCATGGTGTTCCAGGAGCATTTATGTCAATAGTTGGAAACAATCAATTAAACTATGCAGTTGATGTAAAAAAAGCCAGGGAAGCAAATAAAATTCTTGACCATTTAAATGAGGGAGTTGTAGAAACACTAAGAGAAAAAGGAAATGTAGGCTTTAGTGGCGTAAGAGACGGAATGGATTTAGCTTTATGTATTATTGACTATAAAGAAATGAAGTTACAGTTTTCCGGAGCAAACAATCCATTATGTTTAGTGAGAGATGATGAAATGATACAAATAAAAGGTGATAGAATGGCTATTGGTGGCAATTTTTCAGATGAATTACCAAAATTTACGAACCATGAAATGGATCTTAAGAAAGGGGATGTAATATATACTTTTTCTGATGGTTATCCTGATCAGTTTGGTGGCCACGATGGGCGTAAATTTATGAAAAAAAGATTTCGTGAGCTATTACTTAAAATTCATAAAAACCCTATAGAAGAGCAAGGTCAGATGCTTGATGATATATTAGAGGAGTGGAGAGGCAAAGAAGAGCAAGTTGATGATATACTTGTTATAGGTGTTAAAATTGAATAAGCTAATGTCGGTCAAAAATGATATATTAATTTATGTGCCCTTTAAAAAAGAGAATTATACAGAATCTTATGTTAAATGGGTAGATAATTTTGAGGCTATTTTAAAAATTGCTCTTAAGCAAATTGTTAAGAATGATATAACAATATCTAGTTTTACACCTCAGAATAAATCCGGGGATATTAATTCTGAAATTGACAAATCAAAAGTAATATTAACTCTTTTATTAGATGAAAATCTTATTCCTGAGAATTATTTGCCAATAATGTTATCAGAGAAAATAGAAGGTTGTACAATTCTTCAAATATATTGTAATCCCGAATTAAAGCAAGTTGCCATTGAAGGTAGCTGTATCACAAAATCAATTAATTTTTATAATGAGGCATTAAAAGAAGTAATTGACTTATCTGAAAATTATCAAAACCTTGAAGATGAAGTGTGGTTGAAATTTCTTGATCTCTCTTTTGAAATAAGGAAAACTATTAAATCAGATCATAAAGAGTCGGATGTATTTAAAGAGAAAATTTTTATTGCAGAAACAAGTAAAGAGCAAAACAGGAATAAAGAGAATATTATCAGAGAATTAGAGCATCTGGGTTTTGAGATTCTTCCAAAAAATAAGTTCCCTGGGGATTTAGAACCATTTAGCGAACTTGCCTATAATAACTTAAAAGAGTCTTTTTTGTCAATTCATATTATAGGAAATGATTACTTGCCATTGTTGAATAATATTGATGTATCAAGTGTCGAAATACAAAATGATTTGTTTATTGAAGTAGCAGCGGAATTAAATAAAGAAACTGAAAAAATAAAACGTTTAGTATGGATTTCTCCTGATATTAAATACAAATCGGAAAAGCAAAGATTATATGTTGAAAGCTTTAAACGAAATATTGAATTATTAAAAAATACTGAAATAGTTCAGGCTCCAATTGAAATATTTAAGACAATAATAAGAGCAAAAATTAAAGAGGCACAAGAAAAAAAGACAGTAAAAGAAGAAAGAGGGAAAAAAGTTACGAGAAAATCAGTTTATGTTATTTCTGATGAAAAAGATTCGAAAATATATAAAGATATAAAATCTCTGTTTACAAAGAAGGGAATAGAGATTTTAGAAACTTCTGAAAACAATAATAAAATAGAATTAATTAGAGAGCATTATAATAGTTTAATTAATTGTGATGCAGTATTAATTAATTACTCAGCTAATAATGAACAATGGATAAATAGCAAGCTTAGGGATATATTGAAATCACCGGGTTTTGGGAGAAAGAAAAAATATCTTGCGAAATCGGTATTAGTTAATGTTAAGAAGAAACCTGAAATTGTTGTACAACTGGATAATCTTGATATTTTCAATAATAGCCAGCTTGATATTGCCAAAAGATTAAACTCTTTCATAGAAAAAATTAAATAAAATGGTACCTGAAAATAGTACAAGGAAAAATAACGATATACTAAATCCATTTCCAGGACTACGTCCTTTTAAAATAGAAGAAAGTCATTTGTTTTTTGGTAGAGAGGGGCAGAGCGAAGAAATATTAAAAAAACTGTCGGATGAAAGATTTGTTGCTGTTATTGGTGCATCGGGAAGTGGAAAATCATCTTTAATATATTGCGGATTAGTTCCTGTTTTATATGGGGGTTTTATAGGAAAGTCAAATTCAAAATGGACAACCATAACAACTCGCCCGGGGAACTCCCCAATTGAAAATCTGGCATCAGCTATTGTAGATAATACTGATAAAACAAGTAACAAGGATGCTTTGGTTAAACAGAAGCTGGACGAATCAATGCTAAGAAGTAGTTCTAAAGGTTTAGTTGAGGTATTAGAGCAGTCCTTCGATTTTAAAGAAACAAATATCCTATTAATCATTGACCAGTTTGAGGAGTTATTCAGGTATAAAACAAGTAGAAGCCAATCAACATATAATGAATCAGAAGCATTTGTAAAACTACTAGTAACAGCAAATCAATCATCAGAAATTCCTTTATACATTGTTTTAACAATGAGATCTGATTTTATAGGAGAATGTTCCCAATTTCACGATCTTACTGAGCTGATAAATGAATCAAATTATCTTGTACCGCAAATGACACGTGACGATTTTAAGACTGCGATTGAGGGGCCTATCGCTGTTAGTGGAGCACAAATAGAAGCACAGTTGGTTCAACAATTATTAAACGAAGTTGGCGATAACCCTGACCAACTTCCTATTCTTCAGCATGCATTAATGAGGACCTGGGAATACTGGATGGAACATTCAGACACAAGTCAGGCTATTACAATTGCAGATTATGAGGGAATTGGTAAAATGGAAAGAGCACTCTCAGAGCACGCTAATGAAGCGTATGATGAACTGAAAGAAGATGAGAAATGGATTTGCGAGAGTATGTTTAAAACCATTACAGAAAAAGGTAATGATAACAGGGGAATTCGTCATCCAACAAGGATAAAAGAAATAGCTTCTATTTCTAAATCTTCTACAGGTCAGGTAATAAAGGTTATAGAACCATTTAGGGCAGCCGGCAGGTCGTTTATTATTCCGGCATTCGATATTGAACTGAGTGAGGAAAGTATTATTGATTTATCGCATGAAAGTTTGATGCGTATATGGAATAATCTTAAAGTGTGGGTAGAGGAGGAATGGGATGCTGTACAAATGTACATGAGATTGTCAGAGGCAGCAGAAATGTACCAAATGGGAAAAACAGGGCTATGGAGGCCTCCGGATTTACAGTTAGCATTAAACTGGAGAGAAAAACAAAAGCCGACTTTGGATTGGGCACAACGATATAACCCAGCATTTGAAAGAACAATAGTTTATTTACAAACCAGTGATAAAGAATTTAAAGCAGAGGAAGAAAATAAAATAAAATTGCAAAAAAGGCAATTAAGACGATCTAAAATATTTGCTATAGTATTGGGAACAGCTGCTATTATTGGAGTTGGATTGACTATATATTCCCAAATGATGAAAACAGAGGCAGTTAAGCAGGAACAAGAAGCAAATAAACAGAGAGAAAATGCAGTTGAACAGCAGAAAATAGCTGAGGAGCAAACAATTTTAGCACAAGAACAAGAACAATTAGCACTTGAACAAAAAGAAGAAGCAGATAAACAAAGACAAATTGCTGTTGAAAAGGAGAAAGAGGCTATACGAAGTTTTGAGATAGCAGAACAACAAAAGCGTTTAGCTATTCAAAGAGAGCAAGAGGCAAAGGAACAAAGAGAGTTAGCAGTAAAAAATGCGGAGGAAGCTAAACGGCAAAGTGCAGAAGCAGAAAAAGCAAGACAAGAGGCATACAGAAGACGAATGCTTTCAATTGCGCAAAGTATGGCAGTTAAATCGCAACAAATATCAAATAATGCACAACTTAAGGCACTTGTTGCTTATCAGGCATATTTATTTAATGAAGAATATGAAGGTATAAAACATAATCCGGATATATATACAGGTTTGTATAATGCTTTACAAGGCTTAATGGGAGAAAGCTATAATGCATTAAATGGGCATACAGGTTCAGTTATGGATTTAGGCTTTGTGCCAGAAACAAATAATATATTTACAACCGGGGGCGATGGTAGAATACTAAAATGGGATATAACAAATACTAAGGCTCCGTTTGAAACAATAATTGAGAATCCTTTTATTCATAGAGCTTTATCTATTACTCATGATGGTAAATGGCTTGCCTGTGCTACGGATGATAGTAAAATATTACTTTTTAATCTTAATAATAATGTAGAAATAGAGAGAGAACTTATAGGCCATACCAGCATAGTAAGTGGAATAGCAGTTTCTTCAGATAGTGAATATATCTTATCATTTGGGAATGATAAAACTATAAGAAAATGGGACTTAAATACATTTGAAGGAGAAGTATTGGTTGAATGTAAATCGAAAATTAACACAGTAAAAATATCACCTGATTCTAAATATATTGTTGCTGGAATGCAAAATGGGAATGTACATATTTGGGATGTTAATGATTTTTCAAAAGAATTTAAATTGTTGGATAATATAACAAATAGTGCAGTAACTTCAGTAACATTTAATAATAATGGTAGTTGGCTTGTTGTTGGAGATTCAAAAGGTATTGTTAAGATTATTAATTCAGAAACTTATCAGGAAATTGAAAGTTTAGAAGGCCATACTTCAAGAATTTATGATACTAATTTTAATAGAGAAGATAACTTATTGGCAACCTCTAGCCTTGATGGTACGGTTAGAATGTGGGATTGTACAAACTTAAATAACCAACCTGTTGTATTGAGTGGGCACAAATCTTGGGTTTTGTCTGTAGCATTTAGCCCTGATAGTGAAAAATTAGTTACATCAAGTAACCAAAAAGATCGAATATTAGTATGGCCGGCAAAAACCGATTATTTAGCAACTGATTTAAAAGCTTTAATTACACGTGATTTAACTCCTGATGAGTGGAATACATTTGTGGCTACAGATATTGATTACGAAAAAACTATTTCAGAAATAGAATAATACAAATAAATATGAATAATATTATTCAATACAAATTTTTAATACTTGCTTTTCTTTTTATTTCATTAATTAGCATTGAAAGTAACGCCCAACAAAATAATTGTGCTTTTAAACTGGAAGAAGCTGAAAGTTTATACGAAGCCGGTATATTTGATTCGATACCATCAATGTTAAGGCCTTGTATTGATAATGGCTTCGAAAATGAGGAACTTTCCAGGGCATATAAATTACTTATACTGATATACCTGTTTGAGGATTATCAGGAAATGGCAGAACTTACTATGAATAAATTTTTGAAGAAGTTCCCCGAATATGAATTAAAAGCTAATGACCCTGTGGAATTTGCTTATCTACATAAATCATATAAAACAATTCCTATATATTCAATTGGATTAATAGGCGGTGTTAATTATTCCTTTGTTAGGGTTATTGAACCATACTCATTGGATAATACAGGCGAAAGTTCAGGAGAGTATTCTGCTGCAGGAGTGGGCTATCAGGTTGGCTTACAAATTAAGAGGTATATAAATGAAAAAATTGAGTTGAACGTAGATGGTATTTATACTGTTAATAAATTTAATTATACAGCAAAGCAATTAGACTCAAAGATTGTATATGACGAGAGTCAAACCTTACTTTCATTTCCAATTACAGGGACTTATGGTTTTAAATTTAAAAACTTAGATCCTTATTTACGTTTAGGTTTTAGTATTGATTATCGTACCAAAGCAACTGCCAGTATTGAAAGATCTTTTGAGGGAGGGGCTGTTATAAGAGAAGATTTAACCGGGCCTGAATTGGATATAATAGATGATAGAAGTAAAATTAATTTTTCTGCTGTTATTGGAGGAGGTATTAAATATAAAACTAAAAGAGGGTATTTTATGCTCGATTTAAGGTATAATTTAGGATTCTTGAATAACGTAAATAAGGATAATCGTTATGCTAACGATGAAAAAATATGGTATTACAACTATGTTGATGATGATTTTACTTTAAACAACCTATATATTTCATTGGGTTATGTATATTCATTTTATAAAACGGTACAAAGTAAATGAGTAAATAATTAGCTATGAACAAAATAAAATATATTATATTCTTTATTTTAATTTCTTTGTTGAATTCATGTAACAAAGATGAAATCTCATCACAACAGGCAGATTCGTTTATTAAGCTTTACGGATCATGGGGTACTGATATAGGAAACGATGTGAAAGAATTTGATAACGGTTATTTGGTGTTGGCAACGGTAGCTTCTGCAGGGAATGCAGATAGTACAGAAATAGCATTAATAAAAACAAATAAGTTTGGAAATATTGAGAGTCTTGATAGTATAACTTCCGGTGGACATGGTAAAAATACTGCAAGTAAGTTGTTATTAACTGATGATGGTGGTTTTATTATACTTGGAACATATCATGTATCAGATGATAATACA
>DAOVYZ010000178.1 GCA_030635365.1 Bacteroidales bacterium | reverse complement strand
TATGATTAAATTTTCCATTTATTTAGTTAATATTTTTATCCATTTATACGAAATAACACAAAGAAACAAGCTAATAACAAAGAGAGCAGGTAAAACAAAAACCTGTGCTATATCTACTGATTTTGCCAAAAAGAATTCTGATAAATGAGCTATGTTAATAAGTGCAACAATAAGAGAAACAATAAAATTAATTACCCTTGCCCATTTGCTTGTAAAAAAAACACAAAGACAAATAATTGCCACAGGAATTAAGAAAGTAAATCCCATTGTTAGCGATATTCCCAACGGAATGACTCCCTGAGAATTTGGTTTTACAATATCTACTCCGTAAAAAACAGGTATAAGATGTAAGATAGTATGAAATACCAGCCCAATAAGAATAATTAGCCAAAGGATTGAAATTTTTGTTTGCATGATAATTTTAATTTCTTCTTTTAATAATAAAAACAATTAATAAAACGAGCCCAATAATGCTCCCTAATATTATAATCCAATTATTTACAAATTTGTTTTGTTGTTTATTGGTTTGCCTTTTCTTCTGCATTTCTTCTTTTTTAAGAACAAGGCTCTTATCTGCATTTTCATTTTTAAGTTCTCTTACATCAGATATTTTTTCAGTATATTCCTGTTTAAGTTTTTCATCAATATTTTTGCTGATAAAATCTTTTAGTTTAGTGTTATCACAAACAAAACCACTACATCCTGCATTATGCTCTTTTATAAGTTGAGCATGGAGTTTTGCCATCTCCCTGATTTGTTCGATAGATGCTTTCCAATATCCTTTTCGTACTGTTTCGAGCATAACTGCTGTCATTTCCTGTAAAGCATACGGATTTTTCTCATTAAAGAATTTATGAATATTCAAATTCAAATTATCTTTTACATAAATATCATAATAGGTTTCCCAGATATATTTATCAATTGCCTGTGGTTTCATAACGTTCCAACCATAAGTATTGCGAAATGTTTCGGCAAAATTCTCAGCAGAACTTGCTTCGCCTTTCATATATTCTTTAATATATTTAGGATTGAATATTGTAGAACGTGCTTCAACACCAATAGCTTCTTTTAATTCCTGCATACGAGGGTTGCTAACATTTCTGAAATCGTTAAAATAAGCAGTTGGGTCGTTACCTGTTACATGCCGGACTGTAAGATTCATCCCTCCCATAAATTCATACACATGATCAAGACTGAGTGCTCCCCATGTGTTACTCTGGCGAGGTTGTACTACAACTTCGGTATTTTGTAATGCAGCTTCAAAAGCTCCTTTTATAAATTTACCCCAGTCATCGCCTTGTCCATACAAAGCCCCCATATTATTGATATAAGTTTGTGCAATTTGTTCTTCATCTTCCCACGAATCGCCATCTTCAACCAATCCCATTATACCGGTGCCATAATTACCATTTACTCCGCCAAACACCCGTAAAGCAGATAAACGACGAGCATCTTTGGGTGAAATACCTTTTTCAACCATAACTCTTTCCGCATCAAGCACCCCACTTTTTACGTAGTTTAACGAATCGGCTGCATCATCAGCTTTTGCTGCCATATCAACAGCTTTATTAATAAGATATAGTCTTGAAGCAGCCAAATCACGCAATTGTCCTGATGTTTGTACTACAACATCTATACGTGGTCTGTCGAGTTCTTCAACAGGGATAAGACGTAAATTTTGAACCCTTCCAAATGCATCACGAATAGGTTCTACACCGAGTAAATATAGTATTTGGGCTATGGTTGCACCTTCGGTAGATATAAAACTGGTTGACCATAGTGTAAAACTTATTTTTTTGGGATAGCGTCCTTTTATTCTTTTTTCTTCTTTAAGTAATGATTTTGCCAGTTTAACCCCTACATTCCATGCTTCCGATGAAGGTGTCCTTTCGGCATCAATGGAATACATATTTCGTCCGGTAGGCAAACTAAACGGATTGGCAATAGGGTCGCCTCCCGATGACGGAGAAACAAATCCCCCGTTTAATGAATTGATAGTGCTGTTTAATTCGTTATCAGTACTTTGGAGTAAGTTCTCTTCATATTTACTTATTGACAATATATTCGTTTCAATTTTCAGAACTGCTCCGGCGTATAACTTCTCTTTACGTTCTAATTTAACAATTAACTTATCAGCTTTCTGAATGGCATTTTGACATTTTTTACCCCAAGTGTCTTGTTTATATAAATAAATAATTTCTTCTACATCTGTTTGTTGCGATTCTTTCAGATAATCAAGGGCTTCTGTATTATTTTTATACCATTCCAATGATTTAATCAAGTTCCTTAATTCTTCTTTGCATAACTTGTTTATCTTATCTTCAAAATCCGGTGAGAAAGCTATTTTAAAGTTCTTAATATATTCAGGACTTAAACATTTTTCTGTTTTTTGCTTTAATATTTTTTGTTTTTCCTGCTCAACTTCTTTTGTTAAGGTTTTGCTATCAAGTAATTTAAAAGTCCTATTTTTCAATTCCTCATTTTGCATAAAAACAAGTAACTGCTGTATGTCATTATTTCCTGCAATCATCAGGTTATCGTACATTTCAGGAGACATTGATTTAATACGTTTTGCTATTTTCATTGCTTTTTCATAAGCAACAGGGTCTGCCATTTTAATAGCTTTTTTAAAGACTTTTTCCGATTTTAACGAAGTTATAAATTCCTTTTTTTCGGGGTCGGCTATAACTTTTACCATAATCCGTTTTAACTGTAAAAAAGTAGCGTCATTAGCAAGTATTTCCTTTTTTATATTGTTCCTTTTATTATTGGCAAGTTCTATCATTTGCCCCATAACAGCACCCATACTACTTTGGTGTTGTGCTTTTTGCCATTTATGTGCTTTTCCAATATCTTCCTCAGAAAGTGTGTTTTTTATTACATGCCCGGTATTTGCTCCTGCCTGTACTTTTGCAACAATTTTTTTGGCTTTGCTCAAATAATTTTTATTAAAAAAGACTCTGTCCTGAATGTTTTGCGGGGTTATTTTCCCTTTCTGGACATCTAATTCAGCCAGGCTATATGCAATTGGGTCGGTAGCCATTAATCTTGCCGTGTTTTTAATTTGTTCGGAGGTATAATATTGCCCAAGGGTATAAAGTCCACCGGTAACCTTTTCTTCTTCAATTTCTTCAAGATATTCATGTATTTTATGTATATCTTCAGATGAATAATTTTTGATACTATCAAGCCCCAAATCTTTATCTATCCCGATATTGGCAACAATTTTTTTAATGCTTTGTGCATATTGCTCCCTGACAGGTCCGTCTGATAATAAATTATATTTATCTAATTTTTGATTGAGTTTATCCAATTCGCCATAAGTACCGCTTTCCATAAACGGAGGTGTGAGATATGTAATAAGACGTGCATAAGTTCGTCGTTTAGCAATTATGCCTTCTCCAATATTTGAGATAGTATAAATATACGAATGAGGGATATTGCCTATTAATACATCGGGCCAGTCGTAGCAAGATAAAGCAACCTGTTTACCCGGGGTAAATTCAAGGCTTCCGTGTGTGCCAAAATGAATAATCGCATCAGCTTTAAATTTATGGCGTGTCCACAAATATGATGCTATGTAAGTGTGAGGAGGAGCAACTTTAGCACCATGTACTAATTTTTGAGAATCATCGCCAATACCGGGAAGAGGTTGCGGAAGGATACATATATTTCCGAATTGTATTCTTGTAACTGCAATAAAATTTTCGTCGTTTTGTTCTACAGCCATATATTTTCCGGGAGCATGCCCATATTTTTCAACAACATTATTATATAGTTCTTCGGGCATATCATTTTTACACCATTTTTCATATTCGGTTGTTTGCACCAATGCAGGCTTACCTGTTTTTAAATATTCCTGAAATGTCCCAATAGCATAAGCCCCAAGTACCGGACCTTTTTGCATAATAAGTTTTTCAAATTCTTCTTTTGTTTCAGGCAGGTTTTCTATTTTATAACCTTCTGATTTCAATTTTTTCAAAACATTATAAAGCGATGGCACTACTTCCATATTGGAAGCTACCATAGCATTCTGCCCGGGACCTTTAAAATAATATATTGCTACTTTTTTTTCGTGGTTTTGCTTTTTACGAAGTGTCATCCATTTGCTAACCATATCGCAAAAATCATCCATACGTTTTGGAATGGCATCAAAAATTTTATACCCGTTTTCATCTTTAAATTGTGCTGTTATTGCATACGGGGCAACAGCTCCGTCTATTTCGGGCAACACTATACTCATAGATAACATTCCTCCGGCAAGACCTTGCGGGTCTTTTACCCATTCGTTATATTCCGCAAAAACAGCTATGGGAGAAAGCAAAGGGATATTTTGTTCTTTCAGCCATTCAACAGCTTTTTCCTGCTGACCCATTGCAAGCCTGCCATGAGGTTGTAGTATGACCAAATCGGGGTTGATTTCTTTTAAAAATTCAAGGCGTTTTTTAGAGAATGAATAAACAGGATATACATTAAGGTTCCGTTCTTCAAGTTTTTGAATGAATTTAATAAAATGGTCGCGATTTGAATTATTGGGATTGATATTACTACAAAGCAAAGCAATTTTAGCTTGCCCTTTTTTATAAAACCCTTTATTTCTGTAATATTTTTCGTATTCCGCAACTGTTTTTAAATATACCCCATCTTCTATATGAAAAAGGTAATTCCCCGATATTTCGACAAGAACTTCCGGTTCCGGGGCTGATATTATTTTTTTATCAATATACGTTCTTATATAATTACAAAGACTACGATAATTCTTAGTTCCTCCGTTTTCCATATATGCAGAAACTTTGTCAAGATTTTCACCTGTCAGGTTGGTAAAATCACACTCAGGATTAGTAACATCGCACACATAAATCAATGTGCCTTCAACAGTTGCCTTTTTAATATATTCTGTTTGTTCGGGAGAAAAATTTACTCCATGTCCACTGATAATGATAAAATCATATTTTGTTAGCTTGTGATACTCATTATCTGCTATTTTTTCAAATTTTACAAATGAGTTGTTATTAGCCTTGTGCATCCTTTGCAGCTTAAATTCCGGCATATTGACCACTGCAATATTTGTTGGAGCAACAAAACGGTTGTAGGCAATGTAAGTGCCTGTTCCTATTGCGAATAGGATGACAATTGTAAATATTATTTTTTTAATATTATATTTCTCTTTTGCTTTTTTATATTTAGCAAAAGGATAAGGGTTTGTAAAATTCATGTTAAGTAAAATTTAAAAAAATTAATATTTAAACCTGACAGGTTTAATAAAAAAACCTGTCAGGTTTTCTATTAGCTTAAATTTCAATTATTCTAACTTAGTACTTCCGTCCGGTTGATATGTATATTCCAAAGTTATTGTACCTGATTCGTCGTTATCATTCAAGAAGCTTTTCATCCTGATTTTAGCATACTTGCCATCAGCAGTTTTTATAACAAAAACATCTTTTTTAATTTCCCATGCATGCGTATCATGATTATAATTTGCCCAATCGCTTCCTTCTATAGAACCAACATCCTGTGTGTAAACAGGAGGCATACCGGCAGTGTACATTACCTTTAAACTGTCATCAACTATATATCCTGTTTCAGGAGCTGTTGTTAAAGCTGAATATTCTGATGCTGATTCCTGAATGCCTCCTTTTCCACTACCGGAAAGACCGCTATTAGTTCTAATGTCATCACGATGAAAAGCAATATCCCAATCAGTGCTAGTCTGGAAATCACTAATAGTTACTATTGTACCTTTATTAAATGAAAAATAGACCCATGTGGCATAATCACTTGCATTAATTACAGCTTCTTTGCTTTGTAATTGAGTTGGTTCGGGCTCAGGATCTTTATCTTTTTTACATCCGTTTAAGGAAAATAAACCGCCAATTAAGGCAATTACAATTAATAATTTTACTGTTTTTTTCATTTTTTTTAATAGTTTTATTTTATAATTAAATTGATTAAAAATTAAAATTCATTGATATAAAATACCTGCGACCGGGGTCAATAGTTGTTTTATTTTCTATATCGGTATAGTTAAAAATATTATTAACCCCTGCAGATAAGTTTAATTTCTTTTCACCTTTTGACCACATGGTACGGTTAATTATGATTTTCCATAACATATAAGGGTCGCCGGAATTTTTATAAATAACTTCTTCTGTTTCTCCTGTTGTTTCGTTTTTTTCTTCGGTTACATACTGGTATAATTTTTTGGAAGAACCTCTTGCAGTTAGGGTAATACACAAAGGATGTTCGGGTTTTAATGTTTTAAATGTTAAACAAAGTATTCCTGAGTGTTTGCTGTTTCCGTAGAGTTGCAAGCCTGTATTCATGTCTTCGGCATCAGCAAAATTATAAGCTGCTTTTAAAAAAAAGTGCTTTGAAATATGAAAGTCTGTTATAAAATCAACTCCTCTTATTCTTGCCTGTTCAATATTTAAAAGATGTTTTTCCAGTGTTCCTGTTATAGAATTATACCTGTCAACCTTATCAATTTTATTATCAATATTATTCTGAAAAATATTTATTGAAGCATTAAATTTGTTTTTCGTAAATTCTGTTGAGAGGGAATAGTAATACGACTCTTCCGGTTTTAAGTCTTTGTTTCCGTAAATATGAAACATGCCATGATGGTCGAAATCATAATATAATTCTTTTAAAGACGGGGCTTTATAGCCACTTCCAACAGTTCCTCTTATTTTCCATGATTTAAGAGGACACATAAATGATATTTTTGGGGTCAGGTGGCTTCCGTAATTAACATGATTATTAAAACGCAAACCTGCAATTATGTTTAATTTTTTTGTTATTCTCCAGTCAGCTTGTACGAATACATTTATATCATGTGCATTTTTAGTGCCCCCTCCTTCTCCAAATAATTGTAAAGAATATAACTTTTCTGTGTTTAATTCTGTTCCTACAACAAAATCAAGTTTTTCATTTAAGGTATAATTATCAATGGCTCTGTATGCGGTGAAAGAATAATCTGAACTGAGTTCTTTTTTGTCACCTTCTTTTTCATAAATTTTATAACCATTATAAATATCCGAATGTCCGCTTAACGTAAATTTATGCTTGTTGCCGGGTGAATAATTCAGCTTCCCGCTATAAGTATAATTATAATCTTTGCCGTGAGTAGATTTCATGCTTTCTTCATGATTAAATACTTCGTGCTGATATAAAGATCCGTTAAGCTTAATATTTA
>DAOVYZ010000389.1 GCA_030635365.1 Bacteroidales bacterium | reverse complement strand
TTCTTTATGAATTTCTTACAGGGAATTTTACTGGTTGGAATAATTATATTTATAGCATTAGGATCAAGGCCATCACTTATTATAATGATTGTAATACCGGTATCTGTTTTTGTGGGTATAGGTTTGATAGATGTATCGGGTTATGGTATCCAACAAATGACTATTGCAGGATTAATTATAGCTCTGGGAATGTTAGTAGATTCAAGTATTGCGATGGTCGAAAATATATTTAGATATATACAGAAAGGTTTAAAACCTGTTGAAGCCGCAGTAAAAGGAGCCTCTGAAATAGGCCCTGCACTTGTTAGTTCAACGGTAACAACAGTACTTGCATTTGCTCCAATGCTAATGATGGGAAATGATGTTGGGAATTTTATAAGAAGTATGATACTTATTGTAATCTATTCATTAACAATTTCATTATTGGCAGCACTATGCCTCACTCCTTATATAAGCAGTAAAGTTTTAAAGAAGAGGAAGGCAACGAACAAAAAACCATTATTAAGAAGATTTATTGATAACTATTATACCAAATGGCTAAAAGGGGCATTGAATAAACCAAGATTAATTTTAATTAGCGGAATATTAATTTTCTTTGGTTCCTTATCATTAATGCCATTAATAGGAGTAAGTTTCTTTCCTAAGGCAGAAAAAACCCAGTTAATGATAACTGTAAAAGGACTCGAAGGGTCGAATTTAAAAAATACAAATGGGGCAGTGAAGTATGTAGAATCAGTCCTTAGTTCACGTCCCTATGTACAAAAAATTGCTTCAACAATAGGAGAGGGGAATCCACAGGTATATTATAATATGCTTAAGCCAAATCCCTCAACCAGCCTGGGGCAGGTATTTGTTATACTCGATCCGAAAGTTTTAAAAAGCATGGAAAAGATCATCTTTGATTTGAGGGATATATTCGATGCATACCCCGGTGCTAAAATAGAGGTTAAAGAATTTATTCAGGGGCCTCCGGTCGATGCCCCGGTTCAGATTAGATTATTCTCAGATAATTTGGATGATTTAAAATCTGTTGCAATTGATGTTGAGAATATGTTTAGAAATGTACCGGGTATTCTTAATATTAGTAACCCATATTCAGTTGATAAAACAGATTTGAAAGTAAAAATAAATCGCGAAAAAGCGGGAAAATTAGGAGTAAGTACTGCCGATATAGATATTGCTGTAAGAACTGTAGTAAATGGATTAAATGTTGGTAGTTATCAGGATAAATTTGGAGAAAAATATGATATTGCCATTAAGGTACCAGAGTCGGTAAATGTTGATTTGGGCTGGATGGATAAGGTATATGTTACAAATTTTGCTGATAAACAAATAAAACTTTCTCAAATTGCAGGCATTGAGTTTGATAAAAATATAAAGCGAATTGATCATTATGACCTGGACCGTTATGTTTCTGTTATGGCCGACGTTGATGAATCAATTCAGTCAATTGATAAAGCTACAAAGCAGGTAGTAGAGCAATTAAGTCAATATGATTTTCCAAAAGGAACAACATACATGGTAGGAGGGGAACAAGAAAGCAGAAATGAAAGTTTTGGAGGTTTAGGGCAATCTCTATTAATTGCTTTATTGGGTATCTTTGCAGTTTTGGTACTCCAATTTAAATCATTTAAGCAACCATTAATAATCTTCACAGCAATACCTTTATCCATAACCGGAGCATTTCTAACATTAATGTTATTGGGATATTCATTCTCGTTTATGGCATTTGTAGGTTTAACCAGTTTAATGGGGATTGTAATTAACAGTAGTATAATTCTGGTTAGTTATGCAAATCAATTAAAAAGTGAGGGAATGAATACCTTAGAAGCTGTTATAGAATCGTCGAGAACACGTTTTAATCCGATATTTCTAACAACTATAACAACAGTAGCAGGATTATTGCCGCTTACTGTTTTAGGAGGCGATATGTGGGCTCCAATGGGATGGGCTATTATAGGAGGATTAATTTTTTCAACACTGTTAACACTTATACTGGTTCCTGTGTTATATTTGTTGTTTTCCAACGGGGAAAGTAAAGTAAAAGTTAGTATAGCGTAGATTAAAAAATAAATATTTTTTGTTTATTTGGAGCAAATTAAATAGTTGGTTATGAAATTAAACAGGGTGAAGCTCAAATGGTTAATATTAGCCGGTATAATGCCACCATTATACTATAATCTTAGATCGTTTATTGAGCAAGGAGAGAAAAAGCTTAGTGTAATTAATGATTATTTATTTTGGTTTGGTATTTCAATTGGGATTACTGTATTACTTGCAATAATTATTTTTCAGCAAATTAATTGGCTTGAGAAAGTATTGCCCTGGAAAAAGAGTGTGGCAAAAAGAATTATTGCCGAGCTTTTTATAACAATGGTGACTGTGCTTTCAGCAATGACTATTTTGAGTTATTGTACATATCCAATGCATATTGAGTTTTGTAAGTGTGACATGTCTTTTAATGCTCATTTATTTGAAGAATATACTACCGGAATAATAATGTTAATGCTTATTTTAAGCATTACGGAAGGTTCTTATTTTTTTAATGAGTGGAAAAATGGTTTGGTATTATCCGAAAAATTGCAGAAAGAAAAAGTTGAATCACAGTTAGAGGCTTTGCGTAATCAAGCTAACCCTCATTTTTTATTTAACAGTTTAAATGTACTTTCATCATTGGTTCATAGTGATCCTGAAAAAGCAGAGGAATTTATAAACCAGTTTGCTTCCGTATACCGATATGTTCTTAATTTTCAGGAAAAGAATATTGTTACATTAAAGGAGGAGCTTGATTTTTTAAATTCGTATCTGTTTCTGCAGAAAAACAGATTCAAAGAAGGTTTGATAATTGATATTGATATAGACAAAGAAAATGAGGAATATTTCGTACTTCCATTTTCCTTACAGTTTATGGTTGAAAATGCAATAAAACACAATATAGTAAGTAAAGAATTACCGCTTAATATTAGCGTAAAGATTCTTGAATCGAAAATATGTGTTATTAATAACATACAATTGAGAGATAAGCAGGATGAGGATGAATCTACAGGGACGGGATTAAAAAATTTGAAACAAAGATATTTTTTATTAGCTAATATTGTACCTGAGTATGAAGAAAAGGACGGTGAATTTATTGTATCTATCCCATTATTGAAACCAGAGAAAAAGGAAGAACAGGAAAAAAGGAATACTTTAAGATATGAATGTCGCCATCATAGAAGGCAGTATTTTAGACACAAAAGAAGATGGAGAAGCTATAGTAAGTACATTATTCATAAAGTTAGAGAAAGAAGAAAAATCAAAAATCAAAAATAGGGATGAATGTTGTTATCATAGAAGATGAAAGTTTTGCTGCCGAAAAACTTGAAAGGCAACTATTAGCTCTGGATAATGAAATCAAAGTTGTTGCTAAGATTGAATCGGTAAAGAATACGGTTGATTGGCTCAAGAGTAATAAGCCCGACTTGATATTTCTGGATATTCATTTATCTGATGGATTGTGTTTTCGTATTTTCGATGAAGTAGAAATTAAAATACCTATAATATTTACCACAGCATATGATCAATACGCCATTCAGGCTTTTAAAGTGAATAGTATTGATTATCTTTTAAAACCAATTAATAAATTTGACCTGGCACAAAGTTTTGATAAATTCAAGGAGTATCATAACCAGGGGAGATCTTTTGATTACGCAGAGATCAGGAATATGATTGGTGATATGAAAGAAAAAAAGTACCAAAAGCGATTTTTGGTTGTTGAGGGCGAAACTATAAAAACTATTATGGTTGAAAATATTGCGTATTTCTTTGCTGAAGGGAAGTATGCCTTCCTGGTAGAAAAAACAGGCGATCAATATATTATTGACATGACCTTAGAGCATTTAACCAATGTTCTCAATCCCGAACAATTTTTTAGAATAAATCGCCAGGTTATTGTGCATCTGGATAGCATAAAAGTTATGAAAACCTGGTTTAGCCGAAGAATAAAACTTGAATTGGTTCCCTCATTTGAAAAAGAAACCATTGTAAGCACTGAAAGAGTACGGGATTTTAAAGAATGGTTAAATCAGTAATCAAAATCTACATTTCATTTTAAAT
>DAOVYZ010000393.1 GCA_030635365.1 Bacteroidales bacterium | reverse complement strand
GAAATTTTTGAAAAATCAATAAACATAAATGTTACAACAGAAGAGGATGCTTATGTTGCTATTTCAAAAAACGGTGTTTTATTTGATGCTAAACTTGCCGGAGAATCCGGAATAGTGAGTTTAGCACTAGATTCTACAGATGTGTCTGATACGCTTAATTTAGTAATCACAAAACAAAATTGCCAGCCTGTTATCGAAGAAATTCTTGTGATACCAAGAACTACACCTTATGTTGTCTTAGATACTTTTTTAATTGATGATGATTTGGAAAATGCTAATGGGAAAGTTGACTATGGTGAAAATGTTAATTTAAATGTCCAATTAAAGAATGTTTCAAAAGACTATGATTCATTTCTCATAGAAGCCACCTTATCTACATCAGATACAAATGTTGTAATTACTGATAGTACTGAAAACTTTGGGACAATTTTAAAATCTGCTAATACTTTAATAAATGATGCATTTTCTGTAGAGTTTAAAAATAAATTCCCCGATCAATATAATGTTGAATTTGAAATAAAAATCACTGGAGAAGATTCTGAAAACACTGAATATGAATGGACATCAATCCTCGAAGTTCCTGTTAATGCTCCTTTAATTCATATTGGAGATATTCTTTTTGATGATAGTAGTACAGGGAATGATGATCAGATACCAGATGCCGGAGAAACAGGTGATATTTTGTTAATTGTTTCAAATGAAGGCAATGACTCAATAACTAATATTGTTGGAAATATTACTGTTTTGGGTGATGGAGGTAATTATTTAACTCTTAATAATTCGGTTACGGGAAGTTTCACTATTAATGCAAACGAAACAGATACATTAAGTTTTAATGTTTCGGTTGATGCAGCAGGCCCTATGGGCAAGAACTTATTCTTTTTATTCGAAGTTAATGATACAGATTATAATTATTATTCAAAATCTGAAAATAAAGAACTAGTTATTGGAGATGTCCAGGAAGTTTTAATATCTGCAGGTGATACGGTTATTACAAATAGTGCCAATTTTTACGATTCCGGTGGGAAAAATAATAATTACAATGATAACGAAGATTATATAATAACATTTATTCCCGACGAAGCAAATGCAAAATTAACAGTTGATTTCAAATCATTTAGTGTTGAAAAGAACTCTGATACAAGTTGTTTTGATTATTTGAACATATATGACGGAGATACTATAGCTGCCAATCTAATAGGAACTTATTGTAATTCGAATATACCAGGAAAGATTATTGCAACAAATCCAAACGGTTCCTTAACATTTGAATTTATTTCTGACATTTCTAAAAGAAGAAGTGGATGGGAAGCTGAAATTAGAAGTTTTGTACCGCACGATTTCCAAATTACAGTTAATGATGCAAAAGGCCCCTTAGAAAAAGCTTATATTGATTTTAACGGAGAAAAAGATACCACAGGAGCTGATGGGGTTGTTACATTTAATAATATTTCAGAAGGAATAGACTTACCCTTGCAAGTATTAGCTACCGGATATAAAAATTATGAAACTACAATTGATTTGTTTGCCAATATATCAAAATCAATAACTCTGGAGAAAGCAAAGTACAATGTAAAATTTTACATTTATGATGAAACTTATAAACTTGCTGATTCCACTTCAATTAGCTTCTTAGGTGAAAAGCGGTCTTCGACTTCTGATGGGAAATATACATTTTCTGATATCGAGTATTGTGAAAATGAGAAATACACGATTACCAGGGAGGGTTATTTCAGTTATATCGATTCAGTTGATGTTAATTCAAATAAGAGTATTAAAATTACTTTGGAAAAGTTAATTTGCAATGTTGCTTTCAAGGTTTATGGTACAGGAGATGTACTCTTAGAGAATGTCAAAATAGAATTTAATTCGAGTGAAAAATATACTGACAGAAACGGTTATGCCATTTTTGAAAAAATAGAACCAACAAAAGGTATGAGCTATAATTTAACCGTGGGTGGTTATTATAATAACAATGGGACAATTAATGTTGAGAAAGCAGATACTACTGTAACAATACATATGTCAATAAATACCGGTATTGAAGATATATACACCGAAAATATTCGAGTTTATCCAAATCCATCAGAGGGATTCTTTAACATTGAAATTAATAATCCGGAATATGATCGTTATATAATTAATGTTTATGACGTAATTGGCTCAACAGTTTATAATAAAGAAATTAATGGTATAACGAAAATCAATGAGGAAATTAATATTTCTGAAAAATCAAAAGGAATTTATTTCCTTATTATTAAGACAAAAGAAAAAATACTATTAAGCAGAAAATTATTAATACAATAAGAGACTGTTTAAATATCGTTTTGATCAAATTTTAGTATATAACCCGGTCAGGTTGATCGGGTTTTTTATTTAATCAAAAATACAGATATTTATATTTTGTAATGGTTCATTTATGAAAGAAGGACAAAAAAGATTTTTATTAAGTTTGATTCCTCCATTATTATTCCTGATAATAATTTGGATTGTTAAAATAACTGAGATTATATTGAATGTGGATTTTGCGTATCTCGGTATTTTTCCATTAAAAGCCAAAGGCCTAATAGGAATATTTACAGCACCTTTAATTCATTCTGACTTTGAGCATTTAATTGCTAATAGTGTTCCCATTTTAATTTTAGGAACCGGGGTATTCTACTTTTACAATAAAATTGCATACAAGGTGTTTTTCCTATGCTATTTTATTGCTAATATATGGATATGGTTTGGTGCCAGGCAAGCGTACCACATAGGTGCCAGTGGACTGGTTTATAGTTTTGCATCATTTCTTTTTTTTAGTGGTGCAGTTAGTAAGAATGTGAAATTAATGGCTATATCTTTGTTAGTAGTTTTTTTATATGGAAGTTTGATTTGGGGCGTATTGCCTATTCAGCCGCATATCTCATGGGAATCACATTTAATGGGTGCTATAGCAGGTATGATATTGGCAATATATTACAAAAATTATGGGCCAAAAAGAAAAATATATAGTTGGGAACTAGAAGATGATGATGATAACATTGAGGAAGAAGATAAATATTGGGAAATACCGCACAATGATAAAAAAGATACTTATGATGAAAATTAGTTATAAACCGAAAATATTATTATTCGTTTTGTTTTTAATAATTAACAATATTTGTGTTGTTGCCCAAAATGAAAATTATAAAAAAACAGGTATTGCAAGCTTTTATGCCGACAAATTTGAGGGCAGAACAACAGCCAATGGGGAGATATATTATCATGCAAAGAAAACAGCAGCACACAGGACTTTACCCTTTGGAAGTATTGTTAAAGTTACAAACCTTGAAAATAATAAGTTTATTGTTGTAAGAATCAATGATAGAGGCCCTTTTGTTGATAATAGAGTTATTGACCTATCGAAATCTGCTGCAAATGATTTAGATTTTATTAAAAAAGGATTGGCAAAAGTTAAAGTAGAACTTATTGCTTCAATTGATAATATACCTGATAAACAACCTGATACTGGCAAATCAAATAAAAAAGGAAGTTATTATAAATTAGATGTTCAAACAATAAAACCAACAGGAAAGGGTGTACAAATAGGTAGTTTTAAAGAAGACGAAAATGTTTTCAGGCTTGCAGGCCGGTTAAAAACTAAGTATAATGTTGAGGTTTATATCGAAGTAACTGAAATTAAAAAACAAAAACTATATAGGGTTATATTAGGCGATTCACAAAATGATTCATATCTTGATAAATTAAAGAAAAACCTATCTAAAGAATACCCTGATTGTTTTATAGTACAGTATAAATAATAACAGAACCAATAATTTATTACTAATACAATCTTTATACTACATGAAGCTCTTTGGGATTAATGCTCAAAACAGGAATTGTTGACTTATTCAGTATCTGCTGAGCTGATGTTCCTAAAATATAATTTGAATCTGAAACCTGCTCAGTCATTATTGAAATAAGGTCTGCTTTAACAGTATTTGAATAGTCAAGAATTAAATCTACTAAACTAGAACCAATTAAAGCATCATTTTTATATTTAATTCCCTTATTATCAAGATAATCACACACTTGATTTG
>DAOVYZ010000248.1 GCA_030635365.1 Bacteroidales bacterium | reverse complement strand
TTAGTGCAGAAGAAATAATTAAAGATCAAAAGATATTGATTCGAGAGAAATTCTTGAATTTAAGCAGATTTAGCTATATTAACTCAAAAGTTGTATTTCTTTTCGCACTTACTGCTATTCAATCCATGAGTTATGTACTTATAGGAAATTATATTTTAGAAATTAAAGGCTTAACTTTTAATTATTGGCTTATTCTATTCTCTACAGGATGTTTTGCAAATATATTGGGTTTAATTATTTCTGCTAACCTTAAATCTGTTATAGCTATATATATACTTATTCCATTTTTAATTATTCCTCAAATGCTACTAAGTGGCACAATAGTTAAATTTGATAAATTACATAGTTCATTAACTTCCAAAGAGTACCCCCCACTTATTGCAGACATTATGCCTTCAAGATGGTCATACGAAGCATTGGCAGTTACCCAGTTTATTCATAATGATTATGAGCAAAATTATTACAATATTGATAAGACTGATAGTGATATTTCCTATAAATTAAACTTTTTCATTCCAAAAATAAATTCACTATTAGATGAATGCAGAACAAGTATTATTACAAATAATGATATAACTAAAATTCATGGTTTATTAGATATCATAACTAGTTCGATGGAATCTTTTTTTCAAGATCTTCCTGATATCAAAATACAATTGGATAATATAAATACATTAAATACTGAGGATAAGATTGATGAACTACAAGACCTGTTAAATTTTATTAAGCATTTTTATTCAGAATATTTAGACAAAGTATTATATAAGAAGGATCAAATAACACAAAAAATTGTTAATCGATACAAGAACCCAGCAGATTATATCGAATTTAAGAATAAGTATTATAATGATGCAATAGCAAATATGGTTCTGAAAAATGATGATTCTGAAAAACTATTCATGTCACAAAATAATATCATACGTAAATATGAACCTATTTTTATGTCGCCAATTCATCCATTTGGGAGAGCCCATTTTTATGCTCCAACAAAAAAGATTGGAAAAATATATATTCCTACAATCTATTTTAATACCTATGTGATATGGATTATGAGTGTTTTTCTATATTTAGCTCTTATTTTTGATATATTTAAGTATATTAACCTTAATAATTTAATTAAACGCTTTAAAATAAAATTATTTCATAATTTGTAAAAGATTTTTTAAATTTAAAAACAAAGATTAAAATCATTAAAACCCATTCATATGAAAAGAGATTCATTTTTAACAATTCTAATTGTGTTAGTTTTTACAGGAGTATCTTTATTTTCCTGTAAATCAAATGTTGAAAAAGAAAATGCCGACAACGACATTGATGTACAGGCATTATCTGATTCCCTTCTAAAAGCTGATGAGAATATGGTATTTTATACCTTTCCATCATCACAGGAAATGTTTGCTTTCATAAAGAAAGATGCAAAGCTGGTTTATAGAACAGACCTTGTTAATCCAACAGATAACATATCAAAATATATTGATACCAGGTCTAAAACCTTAGCTTTGGGAGTTTATCTTGCTGATTTATCGTATATGACATTGTTTAACAAAACAACTAATGCGTATGAATATTTAGATGTAATAACTAATTTGAGTAGTGATTTACGCATAAACTTGCCATTTCAGCAGGAGTTTTTATTACGAATTCGTGATAATCTTAATAACGAGGACTCTTTAATATACATTTCGGATCAATACGCTACAAAAATCATTGATTATTTATTAGAGAATAAAAAGGATAAAGCTTTAGCTAATATCACTTCAGCCAGTTATATAGAAGGTATGTATATAGCTTTAAATCTTGTTGATAGCTACTCCGATGATAATCCTGTAATAAAAAGGATTGTAGAACAGAAATATTCTTTCACTAACCTACTGAGATATGCAAAAAAATATTATACTGATGAAAATACAAAAACTGCAATTGACCTATTAGATAATGTGCATGAAGTATTTGAAAAATTTTCGGAGGTTGAAGATACCAAAACAAAACTAGAAAGAATTGAAGAAAACAAAATGAAATTACAGGGAGGAAAAAAACTTGTTTTAACAGAAGAGAACTATAATGAGTTGAAACAGGTTATTTTAGAGACAAGAAATAAGATAGTAGAAAATAATTTCTAAATTGTTTATGATGAGAGCTTTAAAAACTTTACTAATATTTATATTTACTATATGCTCATTTATTGCATATAGTCAAAGTTGCCCAAATTATCATATTGATGAATGTAGATGGGCAGGTGACTCTTTTTTATATAGCAGGCAATCAAGAAGTGCTCTTTATACAGCCGGGATGACCTCGGAATTCGTTATTACAGTTTATGGTGGTGAAGAATATTATGTATCGGTGGTAGGTGATAAAAAATTGGGGAATATTCGAATTAAAGTAATGGAGGATAATAAGGAAAAGACTGCTCTTTATGATAATTCAAGGTATAAGTACGAAGGTTATTTTTATTTTAAAAATGAAACCAGTCGAAATTTGATATTAGAAGTTACAACAGAAGGAAAGAAAAAGTTTTCACAATCACTTGAAAGATTTTGTTTAGGAGTACTAATTCAATTTAGGAATGATATAGACCAAAAAACGAGCACTGGATTTGAGGAGTGATAAGCATACTCTTAATTCATTATATACTTTGTCTTTCATATAAAATAATGTATTTTTGATTTTTTTAAAACAAAAATGCAATGAGTGTTCTGGTAGACAAAAATTCCAAAGTAATTGTTCAGGGGTTTACAGGTAGTGAAGGTACTTTTCACGCGCAACAAATGATAGAATATGGTACAAATGTGGTTGGGGGTGTTACTCCTGGCAAAGGAGGCCATCAGCATCTTGATAAACCTGTGTTTAATACTGTAGAAGAAGCTATTCAATCGACAGGAGCTGATGTTTCTGTTATTTTTGTTCCACCTGCCTTTTCAGCTGATGCTATTATGGAAGCAGCTGATGCCGGTATTAAAGTTATTGTTACAATAACAGAGGGTATCCCAACTGCTGATATGGTGAAAGTCAAGGAATTCCTTAAAGATAAAGACTGTATAATGATTGGGCCCAATTGTCCCGGGATTATTACACCTGAAGAAGCAAAAGTGGGGATCATGCCGGGATTTATTCATAAAAAAGGTTCTATTGGAATAGTCTCTCGTTCCGGAACATTAACCTACGAAGCAGTTGATCAAATTTCAAAGGTTGGATTAGGGCAATCTACTTGTATTGGCATTGGAGGTGATCCAATTATTGGAACTACTACACTAGATGCTATAAAATTATTAATGAGCGATACAGAAACCAAGGGTATTGTTTTAATAGGAGAAATTGGTGGTAATATGGAAGCAGAGGCAGCAAATTGGATTAAAGACAATGGAACAAAGCCGGTTGTTGGTTTTATTGCAGGTAAAACTGCTCCAAAAGGCAGGCGCATGGGACATGCCGGTGCAATTATTGGAGGTAAAGAAGATACAGCTGCCGCTAAAATGAAAATAATGAGCGACTGTGGAATACATGTAGTTGAATCACCAGCTGATATTGGTAAAAAAATGTTTGAATTATTAAAATAATCATATTAATATAGCAATATTTTTGATTCAATAATTTTATTAATTATTGCATTTTTCTCTTTTAACCAATTAAAATAGTCCGTTTGTCAAAAAAATATTACTATAAAACACGTTAATACGTATAGTTTTATAATATGATTAAAAATTGGACAAACAAAGTTGTAGTTATTGCCGAAGATGAGCAAATAAACTATTTGTATATAAAAGCTGCTTTAAAACCTACTAATGCTAAAATAATCTGGACTAAGACTGGGCAAGAAACCATTGATTTGTGCGAAAGTGAAAAGATAGATATTGTATTAATGGATGTTAAGATGCCAGAAGTTGATGGGCTTGAAGCAACAATGGAAATTAAAAAATCACTTCCAAATTTACCTATTATTGCTCAAACTGCTTATGCGATGGACGAAGATAAACATGCAAGTATAGAAGCCGGCTGCAATGATTTTATTACAAAACCAATAAGCCCAAACTTACTGCTAAATGTTATGTCGAAATATATTGATGTATACTAAATTGCAAAAGTAAATCCTATCCTAAATTGAGGGTATGTATAAGGATTATCCTCAGAATTAGAAACATCCCAAAGTAAAACTATATAAGACCTCGCTCTTTCATTCAATTGCTGAAAATAGCCTCCTCCTACCAAAATGGTATGTAACCAATATCTGTCCCTATTTGAATTAGGATCATCAAACCGTATATAGTTATATTTTGTATTTAAAAGCTCATATTCTCCATGGGCAATAATACCACTTTGGTATTTTCCATGAAAAATATTACGAAAATCTTTTATTATTGCAAACTGTGAATAAAAACTACCACCATATACACTTGTTTCAAAGTTTCCTTCAATCGATCTTTTATCATTGTAATATTGATATTTCCCACTAACACCTAATGCTAATCTCTCTGTTATTTGATTACCAAAGGTTGCATTCACATCAACAAATGTGTATGAACCAAACCCCAACCATAAAGATCCTCCAAAAAACCAGTAAGGTTCTTTTATTTCTTTTTCTGATTTATATCTTAAACCGTCTTGAGAATATAATGACGACCCTATTAACACAAAAATCAAACATATAAAATAATTCTTCATTTTAAGTATATTTTACCTTTATTAACTCGTTTAAAATAGTTAATTTTCGAAATTAATACCTAAATATAAAGCAAAAATAATGAATATTATTATTACAGGGGCAAGTAAAGGAATCGGATTTGAACTTGCAAAGCTTTTTGCAAACGATGAAAAGAATACTGTAGTTGCCATAGCCCGAAGTGAGAATTTATTGAAAGAGTTAAAAAATGAATGTATAAAGCAAAATTTAAGGAGTAAACTTAAGATAATTGTATTTGATATTGAAGACTGTGAAGATGTGAAAAATAATTTTAAGAATAGGATCTTAGAACATATTCATTCTGTTGATATTTTAATTAATAATGCAGGATATTTGATAAATAAACCCTTTTTGGAATCAAAATTATTTGATATTCAAAAGACATATAATATTAACTTATTTAGCCATGCTCTTATTATTCAGGAATTATTGCCATTATTAAATGAAGGGATCGTGAAACATGTAGTAAATATTTCCAGTATGGGAGGCTTTCAAGGGAGTTCTAAATTCCCTGGTTTATCTATATATAGTTCAAGTAAAGCAGCTTTGGCAAACTTAACAGAGTGCCTTGCTGAAGAATTTAAAACAGACAAAATAGCCTTTAATTGTCTTGCATTAGGTGCGGTAAATACGGAAATGCTGCAAACTGCTTTCCCAAATTATAATGCTCCGTTAAGCGCATTGGAAATGGCTAATTTTATTTATGATTTTGCTATTAATGGCAACAAATTTTTCAATGGCAAGATATTACCTGTAAGTATTTCTACTCCATAAAAAAAGCATCTGAATAGATGCTTTTTTACAAAGATATTATTTTACTTATATATTTTTGGTTCAATTTCTCCCAGCATTACCATTCTTCCATTCATTGCCAGTGCTTCCATCTCATCTTCGCCCGGATAAATTACAACAGGAGCCAGAAAACCAATCATTTCCCTAATATAGTTTACTGCCAGTTTATCATATGCCATACCTCCGGTTAAAAGAATAGCATCTATTTCACCTTTTAATACAGCACTTAAGGAACCAATTTCTTTACCTAATTGATAAGCAATTGCATCATGTATCCTTTTGGCTTCATTATCACCATTTTGGACTCTAATCTCAACCTCATGTGCATCGTTAGTACCCAAATAAGC
>DAOVYZ010000108.1 GCA_030635365.1 Bacteroidales bacterium | reverse complement strand
AAGCTTCAGTCATTATATTAATAAACTAAGGATTGAAAAAGCATGTTGTTTGCTAGAAGGGTCCATTAATAAAAGTATTGAAGGTATTGCTTTTGATAGCGGATTCAATTCCTTATCTACATTTAATAGGGCGTTTAAAAAGTTTAAAGGTGTACTGCCTTCAGAATATCGATTAAAATTGTAGGTAGAAGTCCCTCAAAATAGTAACAAAACCAACGTTTGAATAATGATACCTTTTAAATAAAAATAATTTCCTGAAAAAGCGATTTATTATTGAGTTAAAAAAGCCCCAAGTTGTATTGATGAAAGGGCGTAAACCTCTGTATAGATATTTCAAATGATTGTCAATTCACTCCCACGCATTGCCTGTATTTTGAGCCTTCCAGTCCTCACTATCCTATTTAGCAGCAGAATAACAATTTTAATTTTATCTCATAATAGATCTTTTTTTTTTTACAACCCAAATTGTAATTTTCTAAAACATGACTATTTAACCACAAACACATTGTCTATTGCTTTTTAAGCACATAACTAAAATATACGTACTTACCCAATGCAAATTGATTGTATGTTTCAGAACCTACAGTTCCTGCAAAATTTAGTGCTATTTTATGAAGGAATTTAGGAGCTAATTTCTTTACCAAGATGCGTCTACGTGCATCATCTAGTTCAAGGGCTTTAACGACCTCTTCAGTAATGAATCTTTCTTTTAGCACAGTTAATCCACTCAATTCCAACTTCTTCTTTACATCTTCTATCTCAAAATCGTATCGAAAATCTGTAAATAAAAAATATCCATCAGGACGTAGGATACGGGATACTTCTCCCAAAAATGCCGACATATCAGGATAACGATGAGATGACTCTACATTAACCACCACATCATATGCATTACTTTCAAGGCTTAAATTTTGAGCGTCCCCTTGTAAAAAGGATAACTCTTTTTCCTTATAATGATCGTTGCAAAATGACATTGCTCGTTTGTCTAAATCTACTCCTATAGCCGAAGCAGGTGAAAATTGATTTGCAATATAGGATAATCCTCCTCCTCTACCACAACCTATTTCTACAATATCTTTATTTTTAATCTCAGCCTCATTTGCCAAATGGTGATACAATTGGATGGAATATCGATTTGGTTCGTTTTTATCGTCCAGGGGTATATTCTGCCCATTTTCACTAAATCCGTAATTCATAAATAAAACTTCAGCATTTTTGTCAATTTTATTAACATACCAATACCAGATTCTAAACACGCTTTCACGAAAATTGAACTTCATAGTTATATTATTAGTTATGTTTAACTTTTTTTACTTCCCAACTCATATACCTGAGAACGCACCTCTTGGGCCCAGCCCTTATGTGTCAATGTTTCATCAAATTTACGATAAGGAATAGGTTTTCCTATTTTAATTTTTATGGTATTATTTCTTTTTCTAAACATCTCCCGAGGCAAAAGCATTAATTCAATATTGAGTTTTATCCTCAAGATTTGCCTAAGCGAATTTATTACATAAAATAAACGGGAATTTCTACCATAAAAATAGAATGGGACTATATCTCTTTTACTTGAGATAGCTTTAGTAATAAAACTTTTTTGCCACTCGGCATCCTGCACTTTCCCCTTATAACGCCTGGACACTTTTCCCGCCGGGAAGTGTGTTATGGGGACTTCTGAATTGAAAGTCTCATCAAGTACTTTTATATATTCTTTTGATGATTGTCCATAAACATTTACTGCTGCAATTAATGGGCGTAAATGTGGCAAAAACATAAATGCATCATTCCCGATTGCCTTTAGGGTGCCATACTTTTCAGAAACTATCCGGGTTAATATTAATCCATCTATAACTCCAAAAGGATGGTTTGAAGCAAAAAAACATTTTCCATTTTCCGGCAGGTTCTCTTTACCTTCAATCTGTAGTGTTAAATTAAACTCCCGGATCATTGCCGGAAGAAAATCAATACCTATAGATTTGGAATGTTTGCTAAGAACACGGTTTATTTCGTCTTGCTTAATAATTTTTGCTATCAATCTGACAATAAATCCTGGAAGCTTTTTTAATACTTCTGAATCACTTTCGCTAACAATTTTTGCAATATCAATATACTTAGTGCCTATATCAGGTTTTGTCATGTATGTTATTGATTAATAACCGTATCAATTTCCTTGTCAATAGGGTAAAATATCAACAATCAGTTTGATAAGAATTAGCCTATAAATGTATATACTTTTCGCTATATAAATACTAAAACCATGCAATATAATAATTAGTTAATTGAAAATAATCTAACGCTCAGTCGGTTTAATAATATTTAGGTAATCTCATAATAATTACTTTTTATTACAAAACCAATTATTAGAGGTTACCTTTAGAATTTAGACAACTTATCAAACATCTTTATAAGTTGGTCTTTTTTTCGGAATGATACAGGAACAGAAGATTGATCTTTTAGAATTAAATAACCCCCATCTGCTTTTTCGAAACGGTCGATATAATTTAGGTTTACAATATGCGATTTGTGGATTCTCATAAAACCACAATCCTGTAATAAATCTTCATAATCTTTAAGAACCTTGGAAATCATTATTTTTTTTCCGTCATTAATAAATAATCGTGTATATGCACCATCGGATTCACAACGAATTATATCTTGCACATCAATTAAGTGCATACTTTCGGCTGTATTTAGTATTATCTTCTTTGGTTTTTCAGAAAGGTTTTTGACATTAGAAAGCAGTGCATTTAATTTTAGTTCATTATTGGATTTATTGATCGTTTCTTCAGCTTTATTTATTGATTCAATTAATTCGATTGGATCCACAGGCTTAACAAGATAATCGAGAGCACTTAATTTTATAGCCTTAATGGCATATTCCTCAAAAGCAGTTATAAATATAACTTTGAAATCAGGATTTTCTATTTGTTGTAACAGCTCAAAGCTGGTTCCGTCAGGCAAATTGATATCCAACAATAATAAATCGGGATTTGTTTTTATTATTAGTTCTTTTGCCGATGAAATATCTCTTGCTGTTCCTAGAATTTCTGCATTGCTACAATTGTCCTGAATTATTGAATGTATAGTATCAAGAATAGGTTTTTCATCTTCAACAATAAGAATTCTAATCATTTTCCTTTGCTTTTATATATAAGTCAAAGGTAATTTAAATATTACTTTTGTCCCAATAGGATCATTTTCTGAATTTTTCAAATCCAGAATATCAAAAAATATTCCTTTTTTATAGGATTGCTTCATGGATTTTATTCTGCTGTTTGTAATGTCCGTTGCAAATGATTTATGCCTTTTGTCTTTTATTTCACCTGCCTTCTCCCTTCCAATGCCATCGTCGATAATTTCAACCAGCAATTTGTTATCTTTTTCTGAGAAATGGATATCGATTTTTCCTGTCTGACTCTTTTTCTTTAAAATCCCATGCTCAATAGCATTCTCAACAAAAGGCTGCAACAGCATTGGGGGAATTGCCAACTCATCCGATTCTAACTCTGAAAGCTCTTTAATGGTATAGTCTAAATTACCATCTAAACGAAGACTTTGGAGTTTTAGATAATCTTCTAAGGTCTGTTTTTCTGTTTCTAGTGTTACTAATTCTACTTTTGAGTTATTTAAAATAGATCTCATAAGCTTAGCAAAACTGGACAGATAAGAGCTTGCTTCAAGAGATTTGTTTTTATGGATGTAATGTTGAATTGCTGAAATTGCATTAAATATAAAATGGGGATTCATTTGTGACCTAAATAATGCTTGTTCAAGTTCTAATGTGTTTTGTCTTTGTTTGATTTTATTATGCTTTATAATAAATAAGGTGATAACCAAAATAAATATAACAACTCCGATTAACATTAAAATTGTTTTATTGCGCTTTTCTAACTCAAGTTCTTGTTGAATACTTGTTTCAGATAGTAATGCTATTTCTTTCTCTTTTTTTTCAGTATCGTATTTCGTTTGTAATTCAATAATTTGCTTGTTATTAATCTCATTAAACAACGAATCTTTTAGTTTCATATGTTGCTCCAAATAACAGATTGCCTGCTTATAATTTCCTTGAGCATTTTCAATTCCATATAGCCAATGCAATGTGGATTTTAATTGTGGTAATATATTGTTTAATTCTGCTATTTCTTTTGCTTTTTGAGCATATTGAGTCGCTTTTTTATAATTTTTTAGCTCAATATATGTTGATGCTAGGCTATTATAAGATTCACATAACTGATCCTTACTTCCAATTTCTTCAATTAGCCTAATACTTTCAAGATTGTATTTTATGGCTTGATTTAAATCTCCTTTTTTTCGAGCTATATAAGCCATATTGGATACAACAGCTCCAATACTTTTTTTATCCTCAAGCATATTATATATCTTCAAGCTTTTACTATGATAGTCTAGTGATTCATCGTATTTCCCTTGATAAAATTTAACAGTTCCAACATTCAGGTATGTTGAAGCTAAAGATCTTTCGTTACCAATTTCTTTTTTAATTTTAAGGCTTCTCAATAAATAGTCATTCGCTTCATCATATTTTTCAATTGCAATAAACACAAGGCCAATATTATTTAGTGATGAAGCAACTTCTCCTTTGCTTCCTGTTTTTTCTCTAATTCTTAGACTTTGTAAATGGTAATCGATAGATTCTTCATAATCTCCAATATTTCCCAATACTAACCCTAAATTATTATAAACTCTTGATAAAGCTGCACTATCCTTTTGTTCTTTACTAATAGCAAGCGATTTCAGAAAATAATCTTTTGATATATCAAAATCCCCTTTTCTTCTATTCAATACCCCAAAATTATTGTATGAAAGAGCTATTAAATTAGGCTTATTAATTTCCTTCCTAATATCAAGGCTTTTTTGATAATAATCTTCAGTTTTATCATATTCACCTTTATTTTGATAATATATTCCCGAAATATCCAAAGCTGCTGCCAATCCTTTATGAAAATCTAGATCTTTTGTTAAATCTATGGCCTGATTATTATATTCCATTGCTTTATCAGGATTTCTATACAAAAGATATTTTGAGATTGAACATAAAATATTGACTTTATTAGTATCGTTAGTAGTATTTTCAAACTTATTTAATAAACTATCAACAACCTCATTCTGAGAATATACATTTGTTAAATAAATCGTGAATAGATACAAAAACAAGATGATTTTCTTTTTCATACAATTTCATTTAAGATAGAATTAAAGCTTATAATTATTATTTTTACCTTATAAACTATAACAAAAAATATCATGCGTTACATCCGATTATCTTTATTTATAATGATTTTATTTCTTTCTTGTGTAAATGCTTATGCCCAAGTCATAAATATAGAAATAAAAACAGAAACAGGTTCAATTATTGCTGAATTATATACAGATAAAGCTCCTATTACCTGTGAGAACTTTATTAAATACATTGAAAACAACAAATTTGAAGGAGCAAACTTTTACCGTGTTGTTAGAATGAATAACCAACCAAACAATGATGTTAAAATTGAGGTTATCCAAGGTGGTTTAGGTTTCGATGTTGAAGGCTCACCATATCCTCCTATTGAACATGAAACTACAAACGAGACAGGCATTTTGCATAAAGATGGAACTATTTCAATGGCAAGAGCCGAACCGGGAACTGCAAGTTCTGAATTTTTTATTTGCATAAATGACCAGCCCGAATTGGATTTTGGTGGTAAAAGAAATCCTGACGGGCAAGGCTTTGCTGCATTTGGAAAAATTATTAAAGGTATGGAAATAGTAAAACAAATTCAGGAGATGCCTGATGAAGGGCAGATACTTGTTAAGCCGGTTAGAATAATATCAATTAAAAAAACAAATTAACAATAGTAAAATTAGACTATTAAAATCTGAAAAAACTTCCCGTTTTTGTAATAATTTATATATTTACTCTACTTACTTTTCAAAAACAAAATTTTTAAACTTTGAGTACCGAAAATTTAAGAACCGAGTTTGTTTCTTTAGTTGAAAAACATCAGGGAATAATATATAAGGTTTCCCGGATGTATTGTGATAAAGAAGAATGCCGGCAGGATCTTTTTCAGGATATCCTTTTACAACTCTGGCAATCTTTTCAATCATTTAAGAAACAATCAAAATTCTCTACATGGATGTACCGTGTTGCTTTGAATACGGCAATCTCTCAATTCAGAAAAAAGAAAAATAATACTGAAAACTTAACACCTGATATTCCCATTAATGTTCCTGAAGAGGAAACATACAAAGAAAAAGAAGACAGGAGAGAACTAATACACAAAGCCATTGGAAAGTTAAATAAAGCTGAAAAAGCTATTATTATTCTTTATATGGATGACTACGGCTACGAAGAAATTGCAGAGATAACAGGCATTTCAATGTCAAACGTTGGAGTGAAGATTAGCCGGATTAAAACCAAACTACAGAAAATTTTAAAGGAGCTTGAATATGGACTTTAATGATATAAAAAATACATGGAAAAATTCCTTCGAGGAAGAGAAGCTTCTGAATAAAAATGAAATTGAAGCCAGACTTAAAATAAAAAGCAGATCGGGCACTGCACTGCGAAAAATAAAAAGAAATTACAAATTTGAACTAATTTTTAGTAGTATCCTTTCGGTAATTTTTATTGCCTGGTTGTTTTTTAATGTTACATCTCCTAATAAATACATGGTAATAATATCAGCTGCATTATTTTTTGGATCTTTAACTTTTCTTTGCTGGTCAAACTACAATAAAGTAAAAAATACAATTATAACCAGTGACAGATTAAAACCTGCCCTGTTGAAAACAATAAAGGATGTTGAATGGTATGTGAAATTTAATAAAAGTAATTTCACAAAATTTATGCTAATCCCCTTTGCTTTGGTATTTGGTTTGTTCTTAGGGTTTCATGTAGGATTAAATACAGAAGATATTAGAGCAACGATTCCATATGTTGATACCAAAGAAGTAATAAAAATATTGTCTGTTGTTGTGATAGGTAGTTTAATAATGATTCCTCTTTCTCAATATTTTAATAAAAAAATGTACAAACAGCATCTGGACGAGTTAAAACAATGTTTGAAAGAATTTGAAGAAATAGAAGAAGCAAATAATAACGATTAAAAACTTATACTATGGAAAACATAAACCAAACACAACGAGAACCAGCTATAAAAAAAGCATGGCTGAGAGTTATCTTAATGTTCATTTCATTTCTTATTGCTATAATAATATTTCAAGGTATTGCGACGGTTATTTATGGCCTTGTTACAAATACAAATCTAAACGAACTGCAAGAAGTATTTAGTGATCCAAATAATTGGGGAATAACTTATATTATGCAGTTTGTATCACTCTCAGTTACGATCGCAATTGTCTGGATTTTTAGGAAGTTTATAGATAGAAAATCTATCGTATCAATTGGATTAAATATTAAGGGAAAGAAAAATGACATTGTTTGGGGATTTTTAACGGGCCTTATTTTAATGGTAATAGGGTATTTTGTTCTTAAATTTTCAAATAATCTTGAAGTTGAAGCTATTAAATATGATTCCCTCGCTATTTTTGGGAGCCTCTTCTTTTTTACAATGGTAGGAATTTCGGAAGAATTACTTTTCCGGGGTTATATTTTAAATAATCTTATGGAATCTTCTAAAAATAAATACATAGCACTATTAATCTCAGCCCTATTATTTGCTTTAATGCACGGGTTAAATCCAAACATAAGTATTTTGGCAATTACGAACCTTATATTAGCAGGACTAGCCCTTGGAATAACTTATATACATACCAAAAATCTTTGGTTCCCAATATTTTTACATATAAGCTGGAATTATTTTCAAGGCCCAATTTTTGGATTTGAGGTAAGTGGAACTATTACAAAATCAGTTATTAAACAAAAAGTAACAGGAAGCGAATTAATTACCGGTGGCGATTTTGGTTTTGAAGGTTCAATATTACTTACATTTTTACTAATTGGAATGATAATATTTACCGATCTTATTTTAAAAAGAAAAATGAAGCCATCAAACATTTAATTGTTTGCATAAAAAATATATATTAGCATCTTAATTTCAATTTCGACTAAGATGACAAAAAAAGACAATATTGAACAGTTTCTTGCTCCTAAGAAATTTGCTATTGCAGGAGTTTCGGGGAATACAAAAAAGTTTGGCTATGCTATTTTTAAAGAACTAAGGCAAAAAGGATATGATATTTGTCCTATAAATCCCAAAAGAAAAGAAATTGATGGTGTAAAATGTTACAAATCGGTTTCCGATATCCCCGCTGATTACGATAAACTATTTATAGTTACTCATAAGTCAAAAACGGATACAATTTTACAGGAGGCTGCAAAAAAAGGCATCAGGCAGGTATGGGTACAACAAACTTCTAATACGAAAGAAACAAAACAGATAGCCGAAAAAAATAATGTTGACTTAATTGAAAAAGAATGCATTTTTATGTTTGCCGACCCTGTTGGGAGTATACATAAATTCCATAGGGCTATATGGAAATTGCTTGGATTATTACCCAAATAAGAAGAATATATATAATAGTTTATAACAAAAAAATTACATGTGCAAATGAAAAGAATCTTAATCCCAATAATAATTGCTGCGACTTTCTTTTTTTCTTGTGATTTAGATAATGACACAAATGATGAAGATTATTTAAAAGCAATTGCTGAGCAGTTTACAGCAGATAGCACGCTAATAGAACAATATTTATCAGATAGTAGCCTGGAGGCAAGTTATATAGAACCCGGTTTATTCTATGTAGTTGAAGAACAAGGAACCGGAGAAAATCCGGAATTGACTTCATTAGTTACTGTTGATTAGGGAGGTGAATGATTAAACGGAAGTGGTTTTGGCGGAGGGACTGTTGATAGTT
>DAOVYZ010000215.1 GCA_030635365.1 Bacteroidales bacterium | reverse complement strand
ATCCTGACAGGTTTATAGATTAGTTCATGCTTGACTTAACCTAGTTTGTAATTTTACTAAAACAAAAAAATAATAATATGGAAAAGAAAGATTGTTCATGTAATGCAAGCCAGAAAATGGTAATGGCTTGCTCCGGAGCTTCGGATTTGGGGCATATTTCTGATATTGTCGCAAGGAAATTGCGTGATAACAGTGTTAGAAAAATGAACTGCCTGGCAGTGGTTGGTGCAGGTATCGAAAAATCTATTGAAGATTTTAAAACAAAGGATATTCTTGTAATAGATGGTTGTCCGGTAGATTGTGGTAAGAAAATTATGGAGAGAAACGGATTAACTGATTATAAATACTTAAGAATTACTGATCTTGGATTTGAAAAAGGTAAAACCCCTGCTATTGAGTCAAATGTGAATCTAATATACGAAAAAGCAGAAGCAATTTAATAAAAAGGGCTAAGGCCTAATAATTACAGCAACAAGTTGAATTTAATTACTCGACCTGACAGGTTTTTAAAACCTGTCAGGTCTAACAGATTTAGTTAATAAATAAAATTTTGAATTAGCGGATTTTTTGTTTTTGTATAAATAAACATTTTACATTTTAGGTGTAAAAAGTTCTTATCGCTTATATATTCTGAATTTAAGTAAAAAGTAACCCTTGAATTTTTGTGTTGTAAAACATGCTTTATGTTTTTGTGTGTAGTTTGTAGTATTAGTTATTTATAATACAGAGGTTGAATTAAATAGTAAAATAGATTTTTATATTCAAAACAATGTCGTATGTTTGCGACATAAGAAATAAGAATATGACATATAAAAAATCAGAATTATTTGATGAGGATTTGCAGCAGATAGCTGAGGTTGCTAAGGTAATGAATCATCCGGCAAGGTTGGCTATATTGCGTTACCTGGCAAAATGCAATACATGTATTTCCGGAGATATAAGCAATGAAATACCTTTAAGCAGGACCACTGTATCACAGCATTTACAAGAGTTAAAAAAGGTAGGATTGATAAAAGGGGAAATAGATGGACTAAAAATTAATTATTGTTTATGCCATCCTTGCATTGAAGTTGTAAAGAATTCATTTGAATCATTTTTCAGTGAGATTTTTTCCTCAGAAGATCGAAAGTGTAAAGGCTATGATATAAATAAATGTTGATTTTAGTGTAAATAATGGAAGATTTTTTTAAAAATTTAGGAATTTTATCAAATGGAATGAAGCACTTTTCTCCAAAAGAGACTTATGAACTTTGCCAAAAGGGAGCTATTATTGTCGATGTCAGGGAAGAATATATGAATAGATTCAAGATTGTAGATGTGGACGAAATTATTTTTTGTCCCGGAAGTATTCTGGAGGAAAATTATAAGGATTTACCTAAAGATAAACACTTAATTTTTTTAGATGCTGTAGGATTAAGAAGTAAAGAAGCTGTTCTGCTCCTGAAAAACAAAGGCTTTAAAAATATTGCTAATATGGCAGGAGGAATGGTTGAATGGGAAAGAGCTGGATTACCATTAAAAATAGATAAATCGGAAAGACTAACAGGTTCATGTATGTGCATGTTGCGGAAAAGAGATAAAAAAGGAGAAAAGAAAAAAGCATGAAAATTTTGATATTATGTACGGGTAACTCATGCCGAAGTCAAATGGCTCATGGATTTCTTCAATCATTTGATGAAAATATAGAAGTGTGTTCGGCAGGTACTGAAGCTTCCGGTAAACTAAACGAGAAAGTTGTTATGGTGATGAAAGAAATGGACATTGATATTAGCCATCATACTTCAGATTCGGTTGAGAAATATTTGGAGGAGGAGTGGGATTATGTTATTACAGTTTGTGGTGGAGCAAACGAAGCCTGCCCTGTTTTTTTAGGGGAAGTGAAACATCGATTGCATATTGGATTTGATGATCCATCGTATGCAGTGGGGACAGATGAGTTTATTTGGAGTGAATTTAAAAGAGTACGTGATGAAATAAAAGAAGCGGTTTTTAAATTTTATAACGAAAATATAAAGAGATCATGAAAACAAAGAAAGACATAAAAGATATAGTGAATGAGAAATACAGTCGCATTGCAAATCAGAGCAAAGAACAAAACCAATCGTCATGTTGTGGAAGTACGGGATGTTGTGGTGATGTAGATTATACAGTTTTTAGCGAGGACTATACAAAAATTGAGGGCTATAATAGTGATGCTGATTTAGGCCTGGGTTGCGGTATCCCGACAGAATTTGCTAAAATAAAACAAGGAGATACTGTACTTGATTTAGGTTCAGGTGCTGGAAATGATTGTTTTGTTGCTCGTGCAGCTGTGGGAGGAGAAGGGAAAGTTATCGGACTCGATTTCTCTGATGAGATGCTAAAAAAGGCAAATGAAAATGCCACAAAATTAGGATATGGGAATGTTGAATTTATAAAAGGGGATATTGAGAATATGCCTTTAGAAACAAATACTGTTGATGTTGTAATTAGTAATTGTGTATTGAATTTGGTTCCTGATAAACAAAAAGCATTTGCAGAAATATATCGGTCATTGAAAGATGATGGACATTTCTCAGTATCGGACGTGGTATTGTTGGGAGAACTACCAGATAAATTAAAAGAAAGTGCCGAAATGTATGCCGGATGTGTAGCCGGAGCTGTTCAAAAAGATGAATACCTTGATATCATTAAACAAGCAGGATTTAAGAATATTGAAATTCAGAAGGAAAAAAGAATTGATGTTCCTGATGATATTTTGTTAAATTTTATGAACGAACAAGAGCTAAAAAACTTTAAAAACAGTAACACAGGAATCTTTAGCATAAACGTTTTTGCAAAAAAATAAGATTGTGCCACGAAAGAAACTTTCATTTTTAGTAATAAGTTCTGCTTGCCATTTCTGAAACTTTCGAATGAAATTTCAACCCGTGCTTTAAAGCATTTTCCTGGCTAAAATCATACTTAAGAAGATCGTCTTCAATAAAAAACTGAATAGCTGCCCCTTTTTCTATTGCAGATATACTATTACTTATAATCAAGCAATGTACACTTGTTTTTTTATAAATATTTGTTAGGTGGTTTGATTTAAGGGAATTGACAAAAATAACATGGCATTTAGATACGGCACCAATTTTTTCAAAGTGTTTTATTACAATATTTTGGGTAACATTTTTTTTATCTTCAGTAATATTTTTTAATTCTCTATATAAATCTTTCGATCCGAATATACCAATAATGAAATCACCTGTTTTTTCCTGTTGGGGCCAATCAAAAAACTTTGTAAAATTGTAGATTAAATTTGCCTCAGCTTTTATTACCTTCTTTTGTGCTTTTACAAAGTGGGTTACGCACAATGATATGCTCAATATAAGAACAGTTTTTTTCATCCGGTTTGGTCAAATTATCAATGATAAATTTAAGCTATAATTTCGACTTTTGCCTTTTTTTATTGAAAAAATCAATTAGCAGGCTACTGCAATCATTTTTAGAAATTCCGGAAATTAATTCAGTTTTAGGATGTAATACATCTTTATAGATACGGCTAAAACCTCTTTTATTGTCAGTTGCACCATAAACAATTTTTGATATTTGAGCCCAGTAAGAAGCTCCTGCACACATGAGGCAAGGCTCAAGAGTTACATAAAGAATGCAATTGACAAGATATTTTCCTCCTAAATAATTTGTTGCAGCTGTAAATGCCTGCATTTCGGCATGTGCTGTTACATCATTTAATGTTTCTGTTAAATTATGAGCCCTGGCAATAATATGATTGTTGTTAACAATTATAGCTCCTATAGGAACTTCATCTTTGTCAAAAGCTTTTTTAGCTTCTTTCAAAGCTTCTTTCATAAAGTATTCATGCGAAAATAGATCCATATTAAATAGGTTTTGCTGTTCAAAGATAATTTATTATAAATTGGGAGTGAATATTTTAAAAATATTAATGAGAAACCGGTTTTTTAAAAAAGAAATAAAGTCCTATTTTCGCATTTCATATCGGTAAGTTTCATTGAAAATTCATTTAAAATAAATATTATGTATAGAACACATACTTGCGGAGAATTGCGAATAGAAAATGTTGGGCAGGAGATAGTATTAAGTGGGTGGATACAGGCAATTCGAAATTTAGGGGGAATGACATTTGTTACACTTCGTGACAGGTATGGACTTACCCAGATAGTGTTTGATGAAAATACACCTGAAAAATTAAAATTAAAAGCTGGGGAATTAGGGCGTGAATTTGTTATAAGAATAGCAGGGAACGTTATTGAGAGAAGTAGTAAAAATCCTAAAATGCCTACAGGGGAAATAGAAATAATTATTAGCGAGCTTGATGTGTTGAGTAAATCAGAAATACCACCTTTTACTATTGAGGATGATACTGACGGTGGCGATGAATTAAGAATGAAATATCGCTATTTAGATTTAAGGAGAAACCCTGTTCGGGAAAATCTTGAATTGCGGCATAAAATGGGGCAGGAAATACGAAAATATTTAGATGGTGAGAAATTTATGGAAATTGAAACACCGTATTTGATTAAATCAACTCCGGAGGGTGCCAGAGATTTTGTTGTTCCTTCAAGGATGAATCCCGGAGAATTTTATGCTTTACCGCAATCACCTCAAACATTTAAACAATTATTAATGGTATCGGGTTTTGACAGGTATTTTCAGATTGTAAAATGTTTTCGATATGAAGATTTAAGAGCCGACCGTCAACCTGAGTTTACCCAGATTGATTGTGAAATGTCTTTTGTTGGACAGGAGGATGTTCTTAACACTTTTGAAGGTTTAGCTAAATATCTTTTTAAGGAAATTAAGGGCTTGTCATTTGATGGCAGTTTTCCCAGAATTACATACGATGATGCAATAAAGTATTATGGATCAGACAAACCGGATTTGAGATTTGGTATGAAGTTAGTTGAGCTGACAGAAATAGTTCAGGGAAAAGGATTTAAAGTATTTGATAGTGTAGAATATATTGGGGGTATAAATGCAGAAGGTTGTGCTGAGTATTCAAGAAAACAATTGGATGAGTTAACTGCCTTTGTACAAAAGCCCCAGGTGGGTGCTAAAGGGTTGGTTTACGTAAAATATAATCAGGATGGTAGTTTTAAATCATCCGTTGATAAATTTTATGGGCAAGAAGGCCTGAAATTATGGGCTGAATCAATGAATGCAAAGCCAGGTGATTTATTGCTTGTATTGGCCGGTAATAAGAAAGATACCTTAAATGCATTAAATGTTTTACGTCTTGAAATTGGTGATAGGCTTGGACTAAGAGATAAAGATAAGTTTGCTCCTTGTTGGATTGTTGATTTTCCATTATTAGAATGGAACGAGGAAGAAAAAAATTTTTTTGCTATGCATCATCCATTTACATCACCAAAAGATGAAGATATTACACTATTTGAAACTAACCCTGGGGAAATGCGGGCTAATGCGTATGATTTTGTGATCAATGGTGTTGAGATAGGAGGAGGTTCTATTCGTATATTTAATGCTGAATTACAACAAAAAATGTTTACTGCTTTAGGTATATCAAAAGAAGAAACGGAAGAAAAATTTGGATTTTTACTGGACGCATTTAAATATGGTGCTCCGCCGCATGGAGGTATTGCATTTGGGTTTGACCGTTGGTGCTCAGTTTTTGGAGGTTCGGAGTCTATAAGAGATTATATTGCATTCCCAAAAAACAATGCGGGAAGAGATATTATGATCAATTCTCCATCGGAGATCGGCCAAAAACAATTAAAAGAACTATTCCTTAGTATAAAGAAATAAAAAAAGAGCTCTGATTAGGAGCTCTTTCATTTATAATTAAGATTTATTTAGATTTTCATATCAGTTGTAAATTTGTATTTGCCTTTTTCATCCCATTGGTTTGAACTACGATTCCAGATAAACTCTACTTTTTCAGTCATGTAACCTTTCTCATTGTATATTGCAGTAAATCTGTTAAAGTTCATCCAGTTACTATTGTTTATATCATATTTCATTTCAATATACTCTGTTTGATTTCCTTTTTTATCATAAAGCATTTCTAATTGAATACCTTTTAACCATGATTTTTTTGCAGTATTCCAGGTATATCTTATTTCATTAGTTTTTTGGCTTCGCCAATTATATTTTATATTATATTTCCCATCTGTTCTCCATGTACTTGAAGCCCATGATTCAGCTACAACAGTTGAAGGTGGCCCAAATGGGTTACTAAATTCCATTAAGAATCTTTTGTGATTATCCCAATCTCTTGTTACACCATTATAGAGACTTACTACAATAGCATCTTTTTCATCGTTATTATTATACTTGATTAGATACTTCATAATATTAAACCATTCGTTTGTAGGCTTTTTCCACTGTTGGAATAATATTTCTT
>DAOVYZ010000076.1 GCA_030635365.1 Bacteroidales bacterium | reverse complement strand
AGTTTAATTTAGCGTTGGCATGTGTGTTTGTGTATCTTGGTGGTTTAGAGACTTCGTGGCTGAATTTTTATTGCCGCAAAGCCACAAAAACACTAAGAATTCACTAAGTTATACTCGCCAAATTAAACTACAGCCACAAATTATTATAAGTTACTGATTATTAGTAGAGGCCTTTTTTACTTTTATATATCTTTTCAGGTCGGAAGTTAGTATTTGATTTAATTCTTTTTCGTTTCCAAATGATGTTTCAGTGAACAAAAATCCAAAAACAGAATATCTATTATAATCTACTTTCCTTAAATCCATCGGATTTTCGAAATCTTTTAATAATAAATCATAATCAAAATATTCTATATCGCTCTCCTTTATTCCTGAATTATTATCTAAAACAATCATGCTGTATATTTTTTCTTTTCTTGATTTAAATATTTCTTCCCAATCAGGCTTTTTACCATATATAAAATACTCATAAGAATTAAATCCATAAGCATACCACGATAAATCTCCTGCAGTGCACCATCCTCCATATCTTAAAGGATTTATTTCAATTGGGTGTACATTTCTTTTGCTATCTATTCTTACTTCTACGTGTGCAGGGAAATTTTTTAGATTTGTTTTTGCACCTATTATTTTTAGGAAATCTAAAATCTCATTTTGATATTCCAGCATAATTTCTTTCGAGGTGTTATAAACCCTGTCACTTACATCGCTTTCGGAGCTAAAAATGTGATGAAGTATATTAAGTATTACAGGATCTCCATTTTCATCATAATAACAATCAATAGCGTATTCTTCTCCCTTTATGTATTCCTCTAAAATAAAATCGGTGATATCAACTACTTCTTTAGGGTACATTCCCCGAAACTGCTCAATCTCATATTCGATTTTATCTAAAACTTGTTCCCATTCAACCCGATTATCAATTTTATGGACAGCCAGGCTAAAAAACCCTACAGCAGGTTTTATAATGAATGGAAATTTTAATTCATCTGCATTAAGATTCCTTAATTCTTTAAGTTTAATACCTTTAAAAAAATAATCAGGATAAGAATCTTTTAATAGTTCTCTGAACTTTATTTTGTTTTTGAAGATTTGGATTTGTTCTATAAGATTAGGTGAATCTAAATTATTTTCGATCCAACCAATTGTATTCTCAGAATTGGTATATATAGGAATATTTGTATTTTTTTCGAATATTATTTTTGCATCTTCTTCACTTATCCAGTTTAGCGATTTATCCGAAATCATATTTCTTGCCTCTGGAGTAGAGATAATTTGAAAGTTATTTTCTTTTATTGTTTTGATGATAAAATCAGAAGCATATGGTTTATCAATTAGTATCAAATTATTTTGTTGCATAACTTTATTTTGAATATTAAATTTACGGATTCTGTTAAAAACCGCAAATATAGTAAGCATAAAGAAATAAATTGTTGAAAAATATAGAATTTTTATAAATGATAAACCCGGTGCATAAGTGCTTAGCAATTTTACTAATAAATAATAAGTATTAATAAATTTTCAATTTTAAAACTTTATTAATAGCGTTGCTCAGCAACTTTATGCTTATAAAGCCTTCAGTTCTTCCCCATAATCAAACTGCAAATCTTCATGTAAACCAGAAATTTTTCTTTCAATTAAGTCCATTTGTACATTGTAAAGATTCACTAGCCTGGTACTTCTGTGAATGGGTGGTTTAAGATTTTTTAATTTAGTACAAAAGTAAATAAGTAGCTCCACTTCGGTCTCTTTCTTTTGCGAATATCTTATATATTTCTTTGTGTTATTTAGAATTCTTCGTACACTCTTCTTTATTAAATAGTAAGTCTTTTTATTTACCAGTGTAAACTGTTCATCAATCTCTCTTTTTACACTTTCGACATACGAAAACTCATCAGATGATTCAAATAAAAGATAAGTTAGTAACTCCTTATTCTCCTTTTTAAATCTTGACAAACGCAGGCAAAGCTCCAATAATTCTTTACTGGTTCTATTACTTAATTTGTTTTTAAGTTCTTTAACAGAGACAGCTTTCATGCATGCAAATTAAATGAAATTATATTTAATAACTAGTGTCATGTCAATTACAAAATGTTGTGACTTCCTGTTTAAAGCCCTGTCAGGATTCAAAATCCTGACAGGGTTATAGATTAATTCATGCTTCTAAGTTTATAGTGGATTATGACTTTATTTTATATTAAAATAAAAGACTCACAAGTTTTCACTTGCAAGGTCTGATTTGAAAATTCAAATATGTCAAAAGATTTCGGGTTGTTGCCCGGAATGACATGAGAACTTAAAAAGCAAACTTTATTCCTTGTGCAAGGGGAGCAGGAACTTTACGCCACACTTTAAAAGCTTCCTAGGCAGTTCTAGCTACTTCTTCATATTCATCGATGGTAGCATTTTTTATTTTGGCAATCCCCATTCCATCAATAGGAGATGCTGAAGAAGTTACAGCTCCCTGAGCATCCAGCCAATTTGTTCCTGTTGTTACACCTGAATTAATATCTTTTATTCCTAACTGCTCTAAAAGTTCTTTTATGTCGAATTCTGTTGTAGTCATTTTCTTATTTTTTTCTTTGTGTTCTTTGCGTCTATTCTGCGTCCTTTGCGGTTAGTCCTTTAACCGCAAAGAGCATAAATATTTTCGCTAAGAACACTAAGGATTATACTATTCTTCCATAAATGGATATTTATAACTTTCAGGAGGTAAGAAACATTCTTTAATCGTACGAGGGCTAACCCATCGTAATAAATTCAATTTCGAACCGGCCTTATCATTTGTCCCTGAACCACGCGCTCCACCAAAAGGTTGCTGGTTTACTACGGCACCTGTTGGCTTGTCGTTAATATAAAAATTACCGGCAGCATGTTCCAGTTTTTTCATTACGTGTTCTATTACATAACGATCTTTTGAAAAAATCGACCCGGTTAAAGCGTATATCGATGTTTTATCAACCAAATCGATAGTTTCTTCAAATTTGGTATGGTCATAAATATAAATAGTTAGTATAGACCCGAATAACTCTTCTTCCATGGTGATATAATGAGGGTCTTTAGTAAGAATTATGGTTGGCTCAATAAAGTAACCTTTCGATTTATCATAAGTACCACCATGTATTATTTCAACTTCTTTATCTTCTTTGGCACGATCAATAAACCCGGAAAGTTTATCAAAAGAAGCTTCATCAATAACAGCATTCAAAAAGTTTGAAAAATCTTCAACAGGGCCCATCTTCATGGTATCCATGTCGCATTTTATTTCGCATAGTACTTCATCCCACATGTTATCGGGAATATATGCCCGTGAAACTGCTGAGCATTTTTGGCCCTGGTACTCAAAAGCACCACGGGTTAAAGCCGTAGCAACTTGTGTAGCATTTGCCGTTTCGTGAACTAATACAAAGTTTTTACCTCCTGTTTCACCAACAATACGAGGGTATGATTTGTATTTAGAAATATTATTACCTATCTCTTTCCAGATATTCTGGAAAACAGAAGTGGAACCTGTAAAATGAATACCTGCAAAGTCAGGATGAGAAAAAATTACATTTCCCGCTACGGGACCGGAAACATAAACCAGGTTGATAACACCATCGGGTAAACCGGCTTCCATAAATATTTCCATAATAATACGAGCAGCATATATTTGCGTGTTAGAGGCTTTCCAAACTACTGTATTGCCCATCATAGCGGGTGCCGATGGCAGGTTTCCTGCAATGGCTGTAAAGTTGAAAGGAGTTAATGCAAAAACAAAACCTTCTAAAGCACGTTGCTCAGTTCTATTCCACCTTAGTTCATCAGATTCAGGTTGCTCATTAAAAATCTCAGTCATATACTGAACATTAAACCTTAAAAAGTCTGCTAATTCACAAGCAGAATCAATTTCTGCCTGGTGAACCGATTTTGATTGCCCTAACATAGTAGCAGCATTAATTCGCGCACGGTATGGCCCGGAAATTAAGCCGGCAGCCCTCAAAAAGATTGAAGCACGTTGTTTCCATGACATATTTGCCCATTTCTCACGAGCTCGTAATGCAGCATCAATAGCATCTTTTACATGGCTTTCGTCACCACGAAAATAATGCCCTAATAAGTGTTGATGATCGTGAGGAGGGTGTAATTCAATTTTTTTATCAGTACGTACTTCTTTACCATTAATTATCATGGGTACTTCAATGACATGAGATCTTGCCCAATCTATTGCTCTTATAAGTCGTTCGCGTTCCGGTGATCCTTTCTTATAAGTTAAGACCGGTTCGTTTTTAGCCGGAGGCGCAAAGTATAAACTCTTTTGCATTTTGTTAATTATTTTATTTGTTTAACATTATAGCCTACACTTCGATAAACTCAGTATGACATCGCAGTGCGACATATTACTTTATATCTGGATTTGTCATATTGAGCTGGTCGAAATAGACAAATCTTTTGGTTCTTTTTTACAAAAAGCGATATGTAAATATATACATAACGAGTGTATTTAAAACAAGATTTTTATCATGTTTAGCGATATACTAAATCTATATTTTTGTATTTAAATAACAAAAAATATAAGGCTATGTTTAAAACAAATGAATATTTCGAAGGCAGGGTAAAGTCAATTGCATTTGAAACATCTGAAGGGCCTGCTACAATAGGAGTAATGGCAAAAGGAGAATATGAGTTTGGAACATCTACCGTAGAATATATGACTGTTACTTCAGGAGTAATGACTGTGCAATTACCGGGTAAGACAGAGTGGAAAGACTATAAAGAATTCGAAACTTTTATGGTTGAAAAAGACGTGAAATTCAAGGTGAAAGTTGAGGGTGATACATCGTACAGATGTTTGTATAAATAGGAATTACAGGAAGTAGATTAATTCTTAAAATCCCAATAAACAAAAAAAAATACAACGAACTGTTTTATTGGTTCATTGTAATTGTTTATTTTGCACCCGACATGAATATTTTTTCATAAAGCGAATTTTACTAATTATGGCAGGCCCTAAAGGATCAAAATATTACGATATATTCCTGAAATTTAAAGTATGGCTTGAGAGCACTCGTGGAGAAAGTATCTTGGGAAATGGGAAGTTTGAGTTGATTGATTATATTGATCAATTAGGTTCGCTTAAAGCAGCTGCCGACAAGTTAGGAATAAGTTACAGAAAGGCATGGGGTAACTTAAGAGATGCCGAAGAGAAGCTTGGGTTTACATTGGTTGATAAACATCGTGGAGGCCAGCATGGAGGAAATTCGGTACTTACACCTGATGGTAAGATTTTAATAGAAGCGTATAAAGAGTTATTGGTGGAATTTGATGAGGCTATTTACCAAATAACTAAAAAGTTCTTTAATAAAGTGAATGAATAAGATGATCTATTTTGTTGGATTAGACGATACGGATAACAAGGAGTCGAGAGGTACTGGATACAAATCAAGGCAATTAGGAAAACTAATTGTTGAAAAAGGAATAGGAGAGGTGGAATCGATTTCTCGCCACCAGTTGTTTGTTCACGACGAAATAGCTTATACATCGCAAAATAGTTCAGCATGCTTAATGATAAGTTCTGATGATATTGAAGAGTTGAAAATGCTATGTATTGAATATATTAAAGAAGTTGCTGAAGAAGGGTCTGATGCCGGTTTATGTATAGCAAGAGAAGATCAGGTTAGTGAACTAATTTTGGATTGGGGTAATAGGGCTAAGAAAGAGGTTTTAGTTAAAGAGGATGCTTATAGTTTAGCAAAGGAATCAGGTATTTTTTTGGAAGGGGTATACAGGAACAAAAATTGGTGTTATAGGTTCCCTGGCAGCAGTTGGATTGCGTAAGGGAGGTAACGATGGAAGAAATATCTGGTTAAAGGGTAAAGAATTGCGCGAATTAGAAGGTGTTTATGAAACAAAAGAATTAAAAGAGATTATCAATATACAGGCAGTAAAATCAGTAGATGGAGATATTATTAACGAATCGGATAGAATAGAGATTGGCAATTGGTTAAGGCCGGTGATTAAAAATAATGAAAATACTGTAATTGTTGAACAAAGTAAAAATAGTGAAGACTATGAATGGAAACTTGTCTCAAAAGACTATATCAAAAGTATATCAGACTAATGCATTATCAATAGTTTTAGAAATAATACTTCTGTTTGTATTGGGTGTTAGTGCAATTGTTTTACGTTCTTATTTGCGCATACCACTGGGGATTCCCGGTCGTCATGGCTTAGAGTTTATGGCTCTTTTAATGATTGGCCGTAGAATTTCGAGATTGCCTTTCGCTTCGGTAATAGCTATGCTGGGAGCTACTAGTTTCATGTTTGTACCATTTGTAGGTGTGAAGGATCCATTTTTACCGGTAATATACTTAGCAATGGGTGTTGTAATAGATATTTTATACTTTACATTTAATAAACCTGCAAATCGTTTATTTATATTCACACTTGTAGGTGGATTGGCATATATGGTAATCCCGGTTAGTAGAATATTTATTTATTTGTTTGCCGGTATTATGGATAAATCATTTCTAAAATCGGGTTTTGTAATTCCTGTACTGTCTCATTTCTTTTTTGGAGCTGCTGGCACTTTATTAGGAGTGGGTTTAATTTATTCAATTAAGAAAATCACCAAAAAGTAATAACTAAGAATAATATAGAATAAAATCAATTTATGCCATACGATATGAAAAAATACACATATCGATTAAGTTTATTAAAGATTTCGATTGCTGTAATTGTAGCAATAATCTTTACATCATGTGAAAATGAAGAAAAAGAGATTCGTCCAAATCCCTCAATTAATATTGTCATAAATCCTGAATATGTTTATACAGATACTACTATTTTAGTTGGACAAATGATTAAAATTGGGATTCAGGCTGAATACAATGGATATGACAGGCTTACAAATTTTATAGCAAAATTAAACGGAGAAAGATATCTGGACCTGGGTTTTTATGCCGAATCATATACCAAAGAAATTAATATAACAAAGGGTTTGGATGAAATTGAAGAATGGGAGTTTATCATACGTGATATAGATGGTAATTTTGCTAGTACCTATCTAACAATACATAAAGATAAACTTATAATATATGGGGAGGTTGAAAAGTTCCTGAATATAAAATTAGGAGCTCAAAACAATACAGAATTTGGAAGTTTCTTTTCATTAAGTAATGGAATCGTGTATGATTTGGAGGGTGCATATACTAATTCAGAGCTAATAGATTTAGTTTATTATTATGATAATTTTGATAAGCTGGAAAAAAACATTATAGCTTCACCGGGGGCAAATATTGGTGAAACTGCTTTTCCGGGACAATTTGCTATCTCGAACTGGGAAACTATAAATACAACCAGGTATAGCAGAGAAAAACTGGATATTACTATAGAAGAGTTTGATAATGCTGCTAACGATAGTATTTTAATTGCAAATACTTTCGCTTTTGAGAGTGGAGGGCGTAAGACAAAGTTTCTTGAGGGTGGTGATATTTATTCTTTTGTACGAGGGGGGCAAACTGGCATGTTCAAAGTGGTAAGTATTTTAGGTACAACTACTGGAAATATTATTGTTGATATTAAAGTTCAAAAATTAAATTAAATAGATTGAAGATATCGAATGCATAAATATAAAAAGGAAATAATGGACTAAAATGGCATAATGGATAAAAAAGATTTAGTTGCTCCGTGTGGCATGTATTGTGGAATATGTGATAAGTATTTGGCGTATAGTCATAAACTGCCTAAAAAGAGGGGGAAGGTTTGTTACTGTAAAGGTTGCCGCCCACAAAATAAAAATTGTTCATTTATAAAGAAAAAATGTGAGACTGGAAAGATATATGAGATTGATTTTTGTTTTGAATGTAATATATTCCCATGTGGTATCTTAAAAAAGGGTTCGATAAAATATAAAGACAGATACCATTATGATTTTGTTGAGAAACTGAGTCAAATAAAAAATAATGGAACGGATTGGTTCATCAAAGAGCAAGAGAACTTATTTAAATGTAGTAAATGTGGTGATACAATTTGTGTTCACAATCAGAAATGTTACTCATGTAATAAAGAAGAAATAATTGGATAATTTGTCTGTAAATGAATAATGTGCATTGCATTGTGTCAAAATAATAATCATGAAAATAAGTTTACAAAGGCTTATAGTTAGCTTCAATTTAGCAATTTAATAAATAAGTGCTTAAAAACAGGCAACTATTCTCAGCTTTATAACAGGTAATCAAACAAAGAATGTTTATAAAAAGATTAATAAATACTGTTCTGGTTTTGTCTGTTTTTCCTGCTTTAATATTTGCTCAAAACAATATTAAAGGACTTGTAACAGATTTTGAAAATAATGAGCCTCTTATTGGTGCAAATATTCTTATTAAGGAGCTTGGAAAGGGAATATCAACAAATGATACGGGGGAGTTCCAATTTGAAAATATTAAAGATGGAAATTACACAATTCAGATTTCATTTGTTGGGTATCATGACAAAAGAGTAAAGTTGAAAGTTGAAGATAGCGAAAATTATCTTGAAATTAAGTTGAATCCTTCTGCTGTGGAAATGGAAAAAGTGATTATTACGGCTACTTTAACAGAGCGTAAAATAGAAGATTTACCGGGACAAAATGAAGTGATTAAAAAAGAAGAGGTCGAGGAGCTTCCTGCCACAAATACAGATAATATTCTACAATCTATAGCAAATATTAATGTAAATCGTAGTTGGGGCATATTTTCTAAAAATGCTTCAGTTACAATGCGTGGGTTGGATGCAGCTCAAGGTGTTTTGGTTCTTTATAATGGGGTGCCACTAAATAAAACTGCAGGAGGGGCAATAAATTGGCATATGATATCTCCCGATAGGATCGATCGTATTGAGGTAATTAAAGGTCCGAGCTCAGCTTTGTATGGAAATAGTGCAATGGGTGGGGTGATAAATATACTTACGAAAAAATCAAACGAAAAAATATCGGGAGATATTAGAACATTTGGTGGTAGTTATGAAACCTTAGGAGCTAAGTTTGATGTGGAAGGGAATCAGAATATAAATGGGAAGAAGTTGTACTGGGGTTTAAACGGATTTTATCGTCAGGGTGATGGTTACATTATTGAACCAAAGGCAGTGAGAGATTCTACTGATACCAAAGTATATTTAAAAGAAAATAGGATTGGCGCTACCTTAGGATATGAATTTGATGAGAAAAATAATATTGAAATAGAATATAGTTTTTATGACGACAAACGAGGTGATGGCAAGCAGGTATATTTTGATGATGGAGGTCATGTAAAATATTCTACCCATTTTGTGAGGGCAAAATATAAAGGTCAGATTGGTACTATGAAGTTACTGGCCAATGGATATTTTCAGAATGAAGATTATTATCAGTTTACAGAGAAAGTTAGTTATAATGGTAACTTTAAGCTTTCAAAAAAGAATCAGATATCACGAGACTATGGATTGTGGCTAAATGCAACTAAGAATTTTGGAGAAAAGAATTGGTTGACTTTTGGAATTGATCTAAAGCAGGGATTTATGGATGCATCAGATATTTTTCTTACATCAACCGATACTTTAATGAGGGATGGCAAAGTGCAAACATATGCAGCTTTTATACAGGATGAACACCGCTTATTTAACAATAAACTGAAAATTATTGCAGGTTTGCGTTTTGATTATGCCCGTTTTTACGATGGTTTTATTCATGTGGGTGGCCCCACAGCAAATACGGGATTTGAGGATAGTTTCTCCGAAGAATATGAGAATTCGGATTGGACAGCTTTAAGCCCTAAGTTAGCAATTCAATATGAAATATTACCTGCTGTTAAATCATATATTTCTGTGTCAACAGGATTTATGCCACCTAAGCTGGATGATATGATATCATCACGAAAAATTAGTAAAGGATTTAAGCAGGCAAATCCGAATCTACAACCTCAGACACTGACTAATTATGAAATTGGCTTTAACACAAAGCCGTTTAAAAAGGCACAATTTAAAACAGCAGCCTATTACTCTATTGGTAAAGATTTTCAATATTTTGT
>DAOVYZ010000240.1 GCA_030635365.1 Bacteroidales bacterium | reverse complement strand
TTTTGATAATATATCGATCATCTCCTCTTGGGTGTCACACCGCCTATCAACCAATTTTATTATCTTTAATAGTGCACTCATTCTGCCCCCGCTATTTCTGTTTTGATTTCATCTTTAATCCGGTTCATGTCCGTAATCATAAACCCGAAAGCTATGATTCCTAAGAAAAGACAAAAGGTTATTATTACGTCTATAAAAAATTCTCTCATTTTTACCTCATCTTTAAAGATTATTTAAAATATTCGCAATAATTTTGATTCCCTTTTCAATATCTTCTTCCGTTCTATGAGCTATTGAAATTCTAAAATGTACATCACTATTTTTTGTTGAATAAAATATACTACCTGTAGAAACCGTAACCCCTGCTTTATTCATTTTTTTTACGATTTCATCCTCGCTTTAAGAAGAGCTTCAAAATCAAATCAATCGCATTTTGAGCTCCGTTTGTAATCAGAATATCCTTAGCATCAACAGAAATTCCATGTAGCTTCATTTGTTTCGCAATAAATTCCCGCAGAGGTTTATAACCAAATTTACTCCCATATTGAAAAATATCAGTATTATTCTCCCTTACAACTTCATTAAAACATTTTTTAAATTCATCTTTTGGAATATGATTGGGATCAGGAGAAAGTGATATAAAATTTATGTTTTTATTTTTATGATCAGTATTGTAAATGGAACTATTTGAAAATACTTCCGGTAGACTGGGATTCAATTTTTGATCCCAATCAATAATATTTTCATCTATTGATTGATTACGATCCTGTTTTCTAACCTTTTCTCTAATTGTAGTATATCCACCTTGCCTGCTTTCTATGTAACCATCTGTCCAAAGCTCTTCATAAACTTTATAAACAGTGGTACGATTCAGTTCCAAATAATTAGATAATTCTCTTGTTGAAGGCAGCCTGTCACCTGGAGCTAGAACCTCATTGTCAATCATACTTTTCAAATGTTTATATATTTGAATAAACAAAGGTTCTTTACTCGACCTATCTAATTTCATTGTAAACATATAGCAGTATCCGATAATACAAATATAATTTTATTTTAGACCCCTTACAACAGCCAATTTTAATAAATTATAAGTAGGCCAATTTCAATATCGTTTATTTAGTTTTTTAGTTTTAAAAAGTTTAATTAATTTAGAAACCCAATATGAAAACACTAAAACTTAACCTTACAATGAAAGAAAAACTAAATAATATCATCTTTCATACTAAAACAAAGGATCAATTTATTGAAGAAACACTCTCAAGTTTAAGTGGATTACTTGATGATGTTTTTACAGGAAATGATGAGAATAAAATAAAAAAGGAATTTCCTCCGGATATACAAATTGAAGATATTGGTATTCAATTACGAAATGTTTCACTTCTTATGGAAAGTAAAGAATTTATTACTCCATCAATAGAAGTCTCAATTGATTTGATTTTAGAGAAAATGGAATATGAAATTGGAACTTACACCTTAATATTTGATGAAAATGGGGAGCAGGTTGATGAAGTTTTGAATATAAACTAACTATTTCTTTAATTCTTAGATAGAATTTCAAATTCTTGCACTAAAGTTTCTCCATTCTCATCAACAAGTGTTAGCAGGTGTTTCCCCGGTTGGGGATTTAAGGCCATTTCGTGAATATCATAGGTATTTCCAATATATTCATCATCAATATGCCAGTAAATTGTTGCTCCCGATTTTCTGTGAGCAACCTGGAAAATTGTTTTTCCGATGGTCCCATCCAAATCAACAGGAATATAAATTTGTGAAAGTTCTTTGGGATAAATAATATCCATAATATTTTTAGCTTCATTCGAAATACAATCATTTGCCCATGGCGGTAAAGGATTGTAATCTGAATGTTTTATTTTATAATACCATTCCTGTACAGGAGGTAAGACAAACCATGAAACATGATTCATTTCATATACATCCCGGCATTCACTGTTTACCTGATAACCATCATTATCTATATGAATAATCTTATGATATGGGCAATTAGTTGTTCTTAATCCTGACTGATGAACATATATTGAGTCTATTTCATTGCAAATTGAAGATGCCCTATGGCCACTTAAACCACAAACAGGTATTTTTACCAATTCATCATAAGATATATCAAACCATTCGTTTCTTGGTAAAAGTTTAATAATATCGAACATTAATGGGCCAGCTGTATTTAAACCCGTTAAACCCGGCCTACCCTCACCGGTTGCATTTCCAACCCACACTCCTATAACATATTTAGGTGTTATGCCAACAGCCCATGCATCACGAAATCCAAAACTTGTTCCTGTTTTCCATGCCACATTGCGGGCAGAATTATAGTTCTCCCAACCTGTTTCCTGAAATTGGCGATCCACATTTGTTAATGCCTCAAAGCACAACCAAATTGATGCTGCATCTAAAATACCAATATCATCATTAGCTTTTTTTGCTGGTTGTATTGTCTCGTTTAGAATATAATTGGGATGATGAAAATCCTGTTTATTGTACGCCGAATTATAATCAGAAAAATGATTTAATGTCCTGGCCATGCTAGCATACGTTCCGGTTATCTCCCAAAGGGTTCCTTCTGCCCCACCCAAAATAATTGATAACCCGTAATGATCGGGAGATTTAGTGATTGTGCTGAAATTAAGTTTTTTTAATTTATGATGAAATTTCTCAATACCATATTGCCTTAACATTCTCACTGCAGGAATATTTAATGATCTGTACAATGCTTCATCTGCTGCAACTGCACCATCATAAGTACGGTCAAAATTTTTAGGAGTATATCCTGCAATTTGGGTGGGTATGTCCGGCACTAGTGTACCAGGCAATATTTCGCCATCCATTTGCATTGAAGCATATAAAATTGGTTTCAAAATACTGCCTGTGCTTCTTGGTGCATTAATAATATCTACCCGATTCTCATGAGTATTGTCCTGATTATAAGTATTTCCAATATACGCAATTACATTTCCTGTTTCAACATCAAGAACCAGAACCGCTGCATTGTGTATTTCATTATTTTTTAGTTGTTTGTGGTGCCTTTCTACAACCTGCTTAATTTTTTTATGAAAATAAAAGTCAATCGTTGTTTGGATATATTCGCCTTTATGCCCATCCTTTATAGCCCTATTCAATAAATGCAATGTTTCCTGCGGTAATGCAAATGGTAGTTCCGGTAGCGGTTCTTCAATAGCCAGTTCATAATCAAATTGGTCAATTATTCCTTTATCTTTCAGTTTTTCCAGTAAAAAATCTCTTTTCCGTTTCAGTTCATTACGATTTTTCCCCGGGTATATAAGTCCGGGAGCATTGGGCAATACTGCTAAAGTTGTTGCTTCTGCCCAGGATAAATTATCAGGTTTTTGCTTAAAGTATCTCCACGCTGCAGCTTCTAATCCAACAACATTACCTCCAAAAGGTGCATTTGATGCATAAAGGGCTAAAATATTGTCTTTAGGGTACCTTATTTCAGCTCTAACAGAAAGTATGCATTCAATAAGTTTTTGATATACGGTTCGTTTTTTACGCTTTCTTGAAAGTCTTATGAGTTGCATAGTAATTGTACTTCCTCCGCTAACAATCTTACCCGCTTTTATATTTTGTTTTGCTGCACGAAATAATGAAACAGGGTTTACTCCGGGATGCCTATAGAAATATTCGTCTTCAAAATAACAAATTGCTATTTTGAATTTTTCGGGCACGGAATCATTTGTTGGGAAACGCCATTGCCCATCATCCGCAATTTTGGCTGATAATAAAACATTATTCTTATCAACCATGACTGTACTTAGGGGGTCATTAAATAACGGTTTTGGTAAACAGAATAAAAACCATATTCCTAAAAGTAAAAGAATTATAAATAGTACATTTCTTTTTGTAAGATGATACATGAAAGTCACAAATGAATATTTTCTATTTTACACCATGCCAAAACATCAGCTCATAACAGTCACCAAATCTAATATTTTTATTCCTTAATCCCCGGTTGGGATCACTAACATATGAGCTTCCATTTTTTTCATATCATCTGCCATTCAATTGCCTCCATTTCTCCCTCTGACATAAATTATATTTGCGTGAAGGCCAGTTTGTTCTAAAGCAAATTCCTCCTCCAATTTTATTATCCCGTATAAAACAATAAATCCATCCTGATAAGCTTTAATTATTGTATCAAGAAACATATAATAAAACTAATTCTCTCAAAATAATCTTTTCAGAACAAAGTATAAAAAACTAAACAAATAGCTAAATATAAAAACGAAAATTACTATTAACATGATGTATATTTTAAATTGGTTTAATATTTTTTTAATACTTTGGCATTACCAGTCCTTTTCTTCTAATTGAAATACTTCATGAACACTCGTTCCAAATACATGTGCGATTTTTAGCGAAAGTGCCGTTGATGGAATATATTTCCCAAGCTCAATCGCATTAATCGCTTGCCTGCTAACAGAAACTAAATTAGCCAGTTCTGCTTGTGTAATATTCTTCTTAGCTCTTTCTACTTTTAATAAATTTTTCAAAACACAAGTCTTTTACATGCCTAAAATACTCAAATAAATCTCCATTGCTTATAATAATTATAAATTACAACATAAATAAATAGTTGAAACTGCAAAATATATAGACCCGCTAATTGAATATCACTATTGACAATAATTAATATAGAAACAACAATCCAGGTAAATAATAGAGATTTAGCAAGACTTTTAAATCTTAGTTGCTGGATGAACTCATCTTCTACTTTCTCCCTTGAGAACATATAAAGTAGAAACCCACTAAATGAAAGGAATAAGCTAATCCAAGTAAAAGTCTTTCCTGCTACATCTGAAATAATTGCAATTTTAGGTATTTCTGCTTTCTCATAATTATCTATTTTCCATGACCTTCCGGTTTCAAATCCTGTAACAAATCCCTCGCAAAAGTCATTAATATTTGCAATAAATGATAATGCAATTGCAATAATGACCAGCACAATTCCAATTTTTTTGCAATAGTAAGGTAAATAGGTTTTCATACTTGGTGTTGTTTTATTTCTACAACACAACAAATGTAAAGCAAAGTTTACATAAAAGCAAATATGATTTACATTTTGCTATGTAAAGATGTCTTCATTAATTATATTATTCCATTAAAAAGAGCTTGTACAGAACTAACATAAATTGGGAAAACACTTCGGCATACTTCGACAAACTTAATATGACATCGTTCAGTGTGACTAACTTGGCTTTGGAGGGAGTGCTTATTTTATACTATCCTATTACTTTTATTTTTCCGTTTCGAACCCCCAGTATGCCCCACAATGCGGGCAGGTTTGTCCTTTCTTTGATGATAATGATACACTTCTCCCGCATTGACTGCAATACTTATCTGAAAAACTCATACTACCACCATAAGAACTTCCTGTTACAATTTTATTTTTTTGCCTAAATAAAACTCTACTATTCACCTTCCTATTTCCCAAACCAACTTTTATTCTATCTACCAGGTAAAAGTACTTCCTAAAGCCAATACTTTAGGGATACCGAGCATATTTCGCCATTCATAATTTGATTACCATCTTTAACAAAAAATCTCACTGCTCCACTTCCATCTGGAAACTCAACAGTTTCTGTTTTTTTATCTAATAGTACGAATAATAGGGTTCCAAAAATAGGAAGTGAATTACTTTTCGTTAAATCTGGTGGTTCTGTATGCTGTTAAGCCAGAGATATATTTACTTAAAAAGGTAAAACCTTAAAAAATAAATTTGACTTAGGCTGTGCCTGGGTGGTTAAAAAGTTGATTATATTAAAATATATATTCGTTCCATATAGAATATTGGAATATATTCCGTAGCTTTATTGGATAATATAATTAATTATAAATATGTTTATTCCTTTATTATAGGCGTA
>DAOVYZ010000386.1 GCA_030635365.1 Bacteroidales bacterium | reverse complement strand
GTTCGGGTTCAGCCCGCTCTAATGCTTTGCATTAAAAGTATATTGGTTAACAATATTTTAAAAGAAGATTTGAAATTCTAATGCATAATGCGGGTTAATTGGAGTTTTCTTGCGCACACTGATTAGGAAATGCTCTACTAAAGTGCCCGATTTTTTTCTGATGAAATACCATGAAATATTTTATTTGAATCTTATAATATATCTTTAATACCGGATTATGTAATTGAATAAAAATACTATTGATAAATAAAAGATTCTCAGGTTAATATAAAAAATAAAATCTTTAGGGTTCAAAGAGATTCTAAAGCAAAGCATTAGAAAATAATAATAATCAATTAATTAAATCAAGATATTATGCCATTACATGAAAATCAAACAAGCACAACGTTAACAGAGGAATATATGGCAACAACACGTGCCCGTAAAACCCGTAACGAAAATGAAACCTTGTCCAGGCTGTATGGGGCAAAAAAATCCGTATTCATCTGTGCTCATAGAATATGATCAGCGGCTATCTGCGTTCCATAGCCAGCTTCTATTTACAGTTGTTTTTTCTTTCAAACCTGCTACAATAAATAATTAAATGACAAATGAAATATGGTGAAATATTAAATTTAATTTTTATAACGTAACTTGAAGCTTCCATTATGTAATAGAATAAAAATACTATTGTAAATTATACAGTAAAAATACAATGTCCGCCTACCGGCGGAAAAACCACTCAATTGCTGTGGCGTGTTATAGCCAATAAAGAATGGCTGTAAAAATCGCTAAATACCGATTAATGAAGGATTCAGGTATATGTGCAAATGAAAAAGCCAAATGCGAATATAGGTAAGACGGTTAATAGTTTGATTAGTAAAATCAAAAGAGTAATTCGTATATATAAAAAAATTGAACGTAATGTTATTTCGTCCTTTATATATTTCTCTAAATTAGTTGCTATTTTAACAGTTATGCTTTTACTGTATAAGTCCATTGATGGCTTGTTGAAACAAAGTTTCACCATTCACCCTTTTGATGTTCCACAGGCTTTATACGATAATGGTGTTACTGGTAATTTTACTGCATGGCAACTGAGTGATGAAATTGCAGTGGTTCAGGAAACTGGCTGGAGTATTTCCGGGTTCAATATAAAGGGATTCCAGGAAGACAATATCGAGGAGGATATTGTCATATTTGGTGTTTCCTTTAATACGGTTAAATCATTAATAAGAAGCTTGTTAGATGTTGAAGATAAAGCAATTAAAGGGAGCTTACTTACAAAAGCCAATATTCTTTATCTAAAAATAAACTTCTATAACTTTAAAAGTATTGAAATTACAAGTAATATAAATGAATTCCGGAATATTTACGAAGCCTATGATCAGATAATTAGTGAAGCATCTCTTGAGATATTACATGTGGTTGATCCTTTTACATTAGCAAGCTTTTACTGGGCAAAAAATGAACTGAATAAAAGCATAAGTATTATACAGGAAATGATTGCAGATAAAAGAGATGATTATGATTCTGCATACTTATTGTGGGGCGAAATTCTGGCAAGAGAAGAAAAATATACAGAGGCAATTGATAAGTTTCAGCAATCTGTTGAAATTGACCCGGAAAATGTGTTGGCCTGGAATGGTTGGGGTTGGGTTTTATACCTGATGGGCGGCAGGGATGATGAAGCAATTTTAAAATATAAAGAAGTTGTAAGCCTTACAGATGATATTTGGCACACTTGGTATCACTGGGGGTTAATTCTTTTTAGAAATAATCAGTATGATGAAGCTATTAAAAAGTTAAAAAAAGCGATACAAACGGATAAAACACAAGTCGCAGCATATAATGAGATTAGTTATGTACTTGAGGCAAAAGGTGAAGTAGATACAGCAATTGCCTATTTAATTGAAGGGATTAAAATTTCGCCTCACTCGGGGATTCTCTATGCTTCTTTGGCCGAGATGTACTGGCTTAAGAATCAAAAAGAGGAAGCATTTGTAAATTTAAAAAAATCACTTAACCTGGGGTTTGATATATATCAATTTACTGAAGTGGAGCCCTACAAATCATTTGCTAAAGCATTTCCCAAAAAAGAATAAGTTAAACTTTATTAATGATATTGAAATGAGATTCATTTAATTAATTTACAGGCTTTTAAGTAATAATCTAAGAAAAATTATCATGGAAAAAAAAGAAAAAACAAAAAGAGACCCTATTACTTATCATTTAACATTAGATAAGGCGGCAATTACATATAAAAACGGTATTTACACGGGTAAAGCTCCAAAGACATTTTGGTCTCCGATTAATCCGGATAGTAGCTCAGACGGATGGCAAGATGGTGATAAACTTAGTATTGTTTGTACCTTTAATTTAAATCCAGATGTAACACCTCAACCGGGTGCTAATGATTATGAAGGGCTTAGTGTTGGAGCATGTAAGGCAGGATCGGATGATGATCCTAAACTAATAGAATTGGCTAAAAGTCTTGTTTTACCTAATGTAGGGCAAATTTTGACCTTAGATGCAAACAAACCTACAATTGTTACTGAAGCTGATAATCCTCCTGATACTGCGATTTTTTACAATGCCATTAAATCAACATACACGTACACTTTGAATAATGGTGATAAATTAAAAAACTACATTTATAAATGGGTAATGACTTATAATGGCAAAAATATAGTTACAACAGGGACAAATGTTGAAATTGTATTTGCTTATGGAGACCCTCGTTCCGACCCGGTACCTCCGCCTGTTAGATTGTGGCCGTTTATTGGTCAACAGGGCTAACTTGGTATTTGGGGATTTTTGAAATAATCAGTATGATGAAGCTATTAGAAAGTTAAAAAAAAGCGATACAAACGGATAAAATCCGGTTCAAAGCTTACAATGAGATAAGTTATGTATTTGTTGCACAAGGGAAAGTAGATGAGTCAATAGCCTATTTAACTGAAGGAATTAAATACTCAACATATTCGGGAATACTATATGCTACTTTGGCTGAGATGTAATGGCTTAAGAATAACAAAGAGAAAGCATTTACAAGTTTAAAGAAATCACTTAGCCTAGGGGTGGATATTTATCAATATATAGATATTGAACCCTACAAATCATTTGCTAAAGAGTTTCCGCAAAATGATTAAGATAAACTAAAAACGTACTATTTATATGGAATACATTAAATTAATTTACAAGTTTTTAAGTAATAATCTAAAAAAAATCATCATGGGAAAAAAAGAAAAACCAAAAAGAGTTTCAATTACTTATCATTTAACATTAGATAAGGCGGCAATAACTTATAAAAATGGTATTTATACGGGTAAAGATCCACAGTCTACCTGGTCGCCAATTAACCCGGATAAAGAAACTGCAGATGGTTGGCAGAATGGTGACATACTTAGCGTAGTGTGTACGTTTGATTTAAATCCTGTTGTAAAAAATGAATTAGGTCAAATAGAACCTCAGCCAGGAGCTAATGAATATTCAGGGCTTTGTGTTGGAGCATGTATGGCAGGAACAGATGATGTTTCAAAACTTATTAATAAGGCGAGGGGCTTGGCTTTACCTAATGTAGGACAAATTTTGACTTTAGATGCAAGCAAGCCTACAATTATTACTGATGCTGTTAAGCCTCCTAATACAGCAATTTTTTACAATGCTATTAAATCAACTTACACGTATACTTTGAATAAAGTTAATAATATAACAAAAAAACATGAAAAATTAAATAATTATATTTATAAGTGGGAATTAACTTATAACGGGAATAATACAGTTGTAAAAGCAACAAAAGTCAAAGTAAAAGATGAAAAAACCGGAAAAGAAAAAGAAGTTATAATCCCAAAAGAAAAAAATGTTGAGATTGTCTTTGGGTATGGTGATCCTCATGTAGGAGATCAGGGTAATCCACTGGAAAAAGAAAAGAGTACTGTAGATGAATCAAATTCATAAATTTTTATAAATAGGTATTATCCTGCAATTGATAAAAGAAAGATCTATTGAAATAAACCCGGAAAATATGCCGTGATACTCCCGGCCGCCTGAGCGTATTGCAATCGTGCGGCCTTTTGTCAGGAGTCTGAACATATTTTCCGGAATATCAACCTTAACGTCAATCTCGGTGTCATC
>DAOVYZ010000318.1 GCA_030635365.1 Bacteroidales bacterium | reverse complement strand
TTAAATAATTTTAAAATAAAAAATAACAGAGCCTTCCCTTAAAACGGAAGGCTTTTTTTTTAATAAAGATGAAAGATTTAAGAAGTAAAGAAGTAACAGAAGGACGAAAAATGGCAGGAGCCAGAAGTCTATGGCGCGCTAATGGAATGAAAGAAGAACAATTTGGCAAACCTATTATTGCTATAGTAAATTCTTTTACTCAATTTGTACCTGGACACGTTCACCTTTATAAAATTGGGCAACAAGTAAAAGGTTTAATTGAAGAAATGGGATGTTTTGCTGCCGAGTTTAATACAATAGCTATCGACGATGGAATTGCTATGGGGCATGACGGTATGTTGTATTCCCTTCCATCGCGTGATTTAATAGCCGATAGTGTTGAATATATGGCTAATGCTCATAAAGTAGATGCCTTATTTTGTATAAGTAATTGTGATAAAATTACACCTGGGATGTTAATGGCAGCAATGCGACTAAATATTCCAACAGTATTTGTGTCTGGTGGCCCTATGGAAGCTGGAGAGGTTGACGGCAAATTTTACGATTTAGTTGATGCCATGGTTTTATCTGTTGACTCTTCTGTACCGGATGAATTGGTTTCGAAAGTAGAGAAAAGTGCTTGCCCTACCTGTGGGTCGTGTTCCGGAATGTTTACAGCGAACTCCATGAATTGCCTTAATGAGGCAATAGGATTGGCACTTCCCGGAAATGGAACTGTTGTTGCTACTCACGTAAACCGTGTAAAACTATTCGAAAAAGCAGCAAAAACATTAATTGATAATACCAAACGATACTATTTTGAAGGTGACGAATCGGTTTTACCCCGTTCAATAGCATCAAAAGCAGCCTTTAATAATGCAATGACCCTTGATATTGCAATGGGAGGCTCGACCAATACAGTATTGCATCTATTAGCTATCGCTGATGAGGCCGGAGTAGATTTTACCATGGATGATATCGATAAAATTTCTAGAAAAACACCTGTCTTGTGTAAAGTTTCTCCTAACTCACATTATCATGTACAGGATGTAAACTGCGCCGGAGGAATTATAGCAATTTTAAGCGAATTAGCTAAAGGAGGATTACTGGATACTTCGGTAGGAAGAATAGATTATCCTTCACTTGAGCATGCTTTGAATGAATGGAATATAAGTGATCAAAATGCTAATGAAGAAGCTGTAAAAATATTTAAAAGTTCGCCGGCAGGAGTAGCAAACCTTACTATGGGTTCACAAGCTTCGATTTACAAAGAACTTGATACAGATAGGGCAAAGGGCTGTATTCGTGATATTGAAAATGCATATAGCAAAGATGGTGGGTTAGCTGTGTTATTCGGTAATATCGCAATAAACGGATGTATTGTAAAAACTGCAGGCGTAGATGAATCCATACTAAAGTTTAAAGGTTCGGCAAAAGTATATTCTTCACAAAACAGTGCGTGTGACGCTATCCTAAGGGGGAAAGTTAATGAAGGAGATGTGGTAATAATTCGATACGAAGGGCCAAAAGGAGGGCCGGGAATGCAGGAGATGCTTTATCCAACGTCTTACATTAAGTCAATGAAATTAGGGGCAAAGTGTGCATTAATTACTGATGGCCGCTTTTCAGGAGGAACCTCCGGTTTGTCTATAGGGCATATTTCTCCTGAAGCTGCAGCAGGAGGAGAAATAGCGTTGATAAACGAAGGAGATATAATTGAAATTAACATACCTGAGAGGTCAATAAATGTGATGATTAGTGAACAAGAGATGAAAGAAAGGAGAAAAGCCGAGGAGCTAAGAGGCAACAAAGCCTTTACCCCGGCAGACAGAGTCCGAAAGGTGTCCAAAGCATTACAGGTATATGCTAAATTGGTAAGTTCTGCCGACAAAGGAGCAATTCGAGAATTATAATTTCAAAAAAAGTAAAAATGGAAACAAAAGTTCAAAATACTAAAGTTAAAACTCAAACTAAGTTCAATCAAATAACAGGTTCGGAAGCAATAATCCAATGTCTGATGTTAGAGGGTGTTGATACGGTTTTTGGATATCCTGGTGGTACTATCATGCCCGTTTATGATGCTATGTACGATTTTCAAAAGCAATTTAAGCATATACTTGTTCGCCATGAACAAGGAGCTGTGCATGCAGCGCAGGGTTATGCAAGAGTATCAGGAAAAACCGGAGTTAGCATAGTTACTTCAGGGCCTGGAGCAACAAATACAATTACAGGTATTGCCGATGCTATGATCGATTCTACACCAATGGTAGTGATTTCAGGTCAGGTTGCTGCCCCATTATTGGGTACCGATGCTTTTCAGGAAACTGATGTAGTGGGTATATCCCAACCAATTACTAAATGGAGCTGTCAGGTTACTAAACCGGAGGAAATACCGGTAGCTATAGCAAAAGCTTTTTATATTGCTTCAACAGGAAGGCCCGGCCCGGTAGTTATTGATATTACAAAAAATGCACAGTTTGGAAAATTAGATTTCGAGTATAAAAAATGCCGGGGAATTCGTAGTTATATTCCTTACCCTAAATTAAAAATAGATCAAGTAAAAGAGGCAGCCAAACTAATTAATAATGCTAAAAAACCTTATGCGTTGGTTGGCCAGGGTGTAATACTTGGAAAGGCAGAAACGGAATTGAAAAAACTATTAGAAAAAGCGGGCATTCCAGCTGCATGGACCTTGTTAGGCCTTTCGGCAATGCCAAGCGATTATAAATACAATGTAGGCATGTTAGGTATGCATGGCAATTATGCCCCAAATATTAAAACCAATGAATGTGATTTATTAATTTCAATTGGGATGAGGTTTGATGATCGGGTTACGGGTAATTTGAAATCTTACGCAACACAGGCTAAAATAATTCATTTTGATATAGATCCTTCAGAAATAAACAAAAACGTGAAGGTGGATGTTCCGGTTGTAGCTAATGTAAAAGAATCATTAGCTGCTATTTTGGAATTTGTAGAGGAGAATCAGCATAATGAGTGGTTACAAGAATTTAGGAAATGTGATGAAATAGAGGAAGAAAAAGTATTGAATGATGAGCTATATCCTACAAAAGAGGGAATGACTATGGGCGAAGTAGTTCGCAGGGTTTCCGAATTTACCAATCATGAGGCAATTGTGGTTACAGATGTTGGGCAGCACCAGATGATGGCATCACGCTATTTTAAATTTAAAAAACCAAAAAGTTTTGTAAGCTCGGGAGGATTAGGAACCATGGGATTTGGTTTGCCGGCAGCTTTAGGAGCAAAATTAGGAGCTCCGGAGCGAGATGTTTGCTTATTTGTGGGTGATGGTGGTTTACAGATGACTATTCAGGAGTTGGGGACAATTTTTCAATCTAATGCTGCAGTAAAAATCATAGTGTTAAATAATAACTTCCTTGGTATGGTTAGGCAATGGCAAGAATTGTTCTTTAATAAGAGATATTCACATACTGAACTTTGTAACCCCGATTTTATTACAATAGCGAAAGGTTTTGGTGTTCCAGGACATGTAGTCGACAAAAGAGAGAATTTAGATAAAAGTATTTCAGCTATGATGGAGCATAATGGGCCATATTTGTTAGAAGTTAAAGTAGAAAAAGAAGGAAATGTTTTTCCTATGGTGCCGGCAGGAGCTTCTGTTTCGGATGTGATTTTAAGTAAAGACCAAATAAAGATTTAAACATTATAAAAATGATACAGGAGTTTACAATAACAGTATATTCAGAAAACCATATAGGCCTTCTGAATCAAATATCAATTATTTTCACCAGAAGACACCTTAACATTGAAAGTCTCACAGTTTCAGCCTCAGCCCAGAAGAGTATTCATAAATTTACCATTGTGATAAATTCTAATCAGGAGCAAGTTGAAAAAGTAATAGGCCAGATAGAAAAAAGAATAGATGTAATTAAAGCATTTTACCATACAAATGATGAAATTATTTATCAGGAAGTTGCTTTATACAAAGTGCCAACAAAATCTTTATTAGATGGGAATGAGATAGAAATGCTTGTAAGGAAAAATGATGCAAGAATTCTGGAAGTTACTGAAAAGTATACAGTAATTGAAAAAACAGGACATTACCAGGAAACACAAGAATTGTTTGAAAAACTGGATAAATATGATGTTTACCAATTTACACGATCAGGCAGAATTGCCATTACAAAGCTTAACAAAGAATTGCTTAACAACTATCTTCGTGAACTTGAAACAGAAAATGAACAATTAAAATAATTAATTAACAACGAAAATTATCATATTAATAATTAATCAATTATGGCTAAATTAAATTTTGGCGGCGTTGAAGAAAACGTCGTTACTCGTGAAGAATTCCCTTTGTCAAAAGCTCAGGAAGTTTTAAAAAACGAAACTATTGCAGTAATAGGTTATGGTGTACAAGGACCAGCCCAAGCTTTAAACATGAAAGATAATGGCATTAATGTAATTATTGGTCAGTCTCAAGATTTTAAATCTGATTGGGATCGTGCTGTTGCAGATGGTTTTATTCCAGGCGAAACACTTTTCTCTATTGAAGAAGCAGCAAAAAAAGCTACTATTATACAATATCTTGTGTCGGATGCAGCACAAAGAGCTGTTTGGTCAATACTAGAGCCATGCTTAAACGAAGGTGATGCATTGTATTTTTCACATGGTTTTTCTGTAACGTATAAAGAACAAACAGGAGTAATTCCTCCAAAAAATATTGATGTTATTTTATGTGCTCCTAAGGGGTCAGGTACT
>DAOVYZ010000222.1 GCA_030635365.1 Bacteroidales bacterium | reverse complement strand
TCTATTATTTGACAATATTTATATAATTCTACTTTACTACTTTAAACATTTAGGCTATAATATAAATAAATGTTGATTTTAGTGTAAATTTTGTGTTCTTACCAGCAGGCAAGCCAATGCCAATTAGTTAAGAATCATACTGGCAAAGCCAGTATTAAAATTAAAGAAAAATAACAATTCCAATTACTAAAAATTAATGCTGAATAAATTAACAAACATTAATTCGCCACAGATTCACAGATTTCAGATTTTTTTTTAAAATCTGTGGCTATTTTAAATAGTATATGCTATTCTTTAACTAAAACTATGGATTTTGAATCCATAGTGGTTTATTTTACTGATATAGACATCTATATTATAGGTAAGGTATTGTAAAGCCTAAGAGACTTCCGAAGTTTTCAAAAACTTCGGAAGTCTTTAAATTAGATTTTAACAATCACTATATTATTACAATCCTATTGATCTAATAAATGCTTCTTCGCTTGGTTCTCTTCCAAGAAATTCTTTAACAATTTCCATTTCATCGATTGTTGAACCACGCTCAAGTACAATTTCTTTAAGCTTTAATCCTGTTTTTTGATCCATGATCCCATTTTCTTCAAATACCGAGAACATATCCTCTGAAAATACTTTAGCCCACAAATAGCTATAATAACCTGCAGCATAACCATTCAAGTGTCCAAACCCTGCTTCAAAATGTGTGCCTTCCTGGAACTTATATAAGGTTATCTCATTTTGTAGTTCCCGTACTATTTCAGTTGTACTTTTTTCTCCGGCAGCATCGTATTTGTCATGGTATGTCATATCCAATATACCGTAGAATATCTGCTGCAAATTTTGTAAACCGGAACCTACATTTTTGGCTTTAATCATTTTATTATGCAAATTTTCAGGAAGAATTTCATTTGTTTTATAATGCTTTGCAAATAGCTTGAGTGCTTCATAGTCCCATGCCCAATGCTCAAATATTTGCGAAGGCATTTCTACAAAATCTCGTGCAACATTAGTTCCTGATTGCGATGAAAGCTCAGCCTTTGTTAACAAATCATGCATTAAATGCCCAAACTCATGAAAAAAAGTTTCTACATCTCTATGCGTAAGTAAAGCCGGTGTTTCTTCTGTAGCTTTCGGGAAATTACATACCAGACTTGCTGTTGGAATTTGAAAAACATTATCATTCTTTTTACCTGAAATCATCCCGAAAAGTGCTGCATGATTATATTTATTTGCTCTTGGGTATAAATCAAGGTAAAACCTTGCTATTAATTTATTTTTATCGAAAACCTCAAAAAAACGAACTTCATCATGCCATACGGAAAGATTTTTCACCTCCTCAAATTTAACTCCATATAAATGTTGTGCTATTTTGAATAAACCTTGTATAATATTATTTAGCTCAAAATACTCTTTTAATTTTTGATTATCTAATTCATATTTTTCTTTCAATAGAATATTGTCATAGTAAGCCGCCTCCCATGACTCAATAGTTTCCACAGAATTATCATTTCTCTGTTTTCTTTTTATACTTAAAAGTTCCTCATAATCAAGCTTTGCTTTTTCCCGGACTTTTTCTTTAAGCTTATTTTCAAACTCCCAAACATTTTTCGGGCTTTTAGCCATCCGGTCTTCAGTTCTATATTCAGCGAAAGTTTTATAACCCAGTAATTCTGCCATATTCCTACGCTCAATCAATATTTGTTTGAGAATATCCAGGTTTTTATCTGCTGCTACATTTTTAAATTTTTTAGCTAACTCCTTTCTTGCTTCATCTGATTTTGAATATTTCATAAAAGGAATATAAGAAGGATACTCCATACCGATCTTAAAAGTACCATCATCCTGTCTGTGTGCTTTCTTATAATCCTCAGGCAATCCATCAATCTGTTCTTTTGTTACAATTAAAAAATCCTCATGCGAACTAATATTTGAATCAAATTGAATTCCCAGGTCAGATATTTTATCCTGAATAATTTTTAATTTCTCTCTTTCTTCTTTAGCTAAAGCAAATCCATTTCGCTCAAATTCCTCTACAGTTTCTTTCAGGTATTTTTTTCTTGCTCCCTTTAGGCCTAAAGCTTCAGAAATTTTTGAATAAGTCTTTATCGCATTATAAAGCTCTTCATTTAAGGAAATTTCATTAAAAAATCTTCCTAATTGTGATGTGCGCTCTAAACTTTCATTTCTAATACCATCATCAGGATGTACATAAGCAAACAATGATATAATCTCACTAACTTTCATTAAATCATTATTGATATTATCTAATACCAACATTGTGTTTTCAAATGTTTTTTTACTTTGAGGGATTTTGCTTATTGATTCCAGATTCGCTTTTGCTTTTTCTATGGCTTTATTTGAAGCTTCAATAATATGCTGCTTTCTTATATTTGCAAAATCTATTACTTGATTCAATTCATTAAAAAGTGGATTACTCTTTTTTTCGTATTTCATGATAAATAATTAATATTAGTAGCTCTGATTTAAACTAATGTGGTTATATTTTTTTGTGATACTTAGAGATCTTGCCTGCTGGCAAGAACACAAAACTTACACTAAAATCAACATTTATTTATATCATAGCCATATTAGTTTAATAGATTAAATATCATAGTATTCGTAATATCAATTCTTCTTTTACTATTTTTATCTATTCTTAAACTAATAGTCTAACAAAATTAGTATTTTATAAGTTAGAAAAACCAGATTTTATTAAAGAGATTAATGAGCCTCAAAAATGTGATTGAAAATTACCGATTAAAAAGGATATTGCGGAAAATGCAATATATTTCCGACCAGCAGGGGATAATGAAAAGATATATTCGTGAAAAGATTTATTGGGATGCTCATTTTAAAAATTCAAAAGATTTCATTTTAAAATCAGCCCAAACCAAAGGAAAAGGAAAAGTAGTTGTATTAGGCAGTGGCTGGCTTCTTGACCTGCCTTTTAACGAATTATACAAGCAGTTTAAAGAACTCGTACTTATTGATATTATTCATCCTAAACAAATTATTAGAAAAGCAAAAGGCTATCCAAATGTGACTCTAGTTAATGCTGATATAACCGGTGGGCTTATAAAATATTTTTATGGAAATGTAAAATCAGGCAGAAAAAATAAAGTGAAAAATATTCTCCCTTCTTTTAAATCATTTTCATTTAAACTACCTAATGATTCTGATTTCGTTATTTCCTCGAATATTATGTGTCAATTGCATATTATCTTAATTGATTACATAAAACGTTTTTCTGTTTATTCAAATTCTGAACTGAAGAAACTGGAACGCGAAATTCAACAATCGCATTTAAACTTACTACCCAAAAGAAAATCTTGTTTAATTACTGACTCTGAAGAAGAAATTTTTGACGATAATAACAACTTATTAGGAATAAATCCACTATTAAGGTTAGAACTGCCTCAACGTAATTTTTCTAATAAATGGCAATGGAAATTTGATAATTCGATGACCTATCGTGACGATGCTAAAACTTTTTTTAATACTATTGCAATTGATTTCTAATTTACAAATCTGTTATGACTATTCTTAATCATAAGATGATAATAACCGACCTGGATGGTACGTTATTCAACAATAACCAGGAAGTTAGCCTTACTGATATGGAATCATTATTCTGGTTAGGACAGAATGACATTGTAAGGGTTATTGCTACCGGGAGAAATTTTTATTCCGTTACAAAAGTTTTAAAAAACAATTTCCCAATTGATTATCTTATTTTCTCAACCGGTGCCGGTATTTACGATTGGAAAAATAGAAAAATTATATACTCCCGGTTTTTACCAAGTATTGATGTAAAACAAATTTCAAAATTCCTGATTGAACACGAAGCTGACTTCATGATACATGAAGTAATACCTGAAAATCATAAATTTGTATATCACCAATCACATAATGTTAATCCTGATTTTATTACCCGAATAAAATTTTATAAGGGTTTTGCCAGTGCATTAAATCCAATAACTGAAACATATCAGCATGCATGCCAGATACTGGCAATATTTCCAAAAGAAAATGGTTTGTTTGAGGAAGTAAACAATAGGTTTAAGAATGTTAAAATAATAAGAACCACTTCTCCTTTTGATGGAAAATCGGTTTGGATGGAAATTTTTCCTGAAACTGTTTCGAAAGGGCATGGTATAAATTGGTTGTGCAAAAATCTTAATATTAACCCCCTAAAAACTATTAGTGTTGGCAATGACTACAATGACCTGGAAATGCTTGAGTTTACCCCGGAAAAATATGTTGTGTCAAATGCACCTAATGACTTAAAAGAGAAATTCCCTGTTTGCGGTAGCAACCAGGAGAGTGGTTTTTCTGATGCCCTAAGCAGGCATTTTAGTATTAGTTATATTTGATAACTGTAAATACGATTAGATTATGAGTAAAAAATCTCAAATAGAAGTTGAAAATAAAATTATTTCGATTGTTCAGCAAAACGAACAAGATTACATCAGCCTGACAGATATGGTGCGAGATGAAGAAGGCAGTGACCACATTCGGAACTGGATGAGAAATAGGAATACCGTTGAGTTTATTGGACTTTGGGAGATTTTACACAATCCGAATTTTAAACATGTCGAATTCGACACCTTTAGAAAACAGGCTGGATTAAATAATTTTAATTTGACTCCAAAAAAATGGATTGAAACAACAGGAGCAATTGGTATAATTTCGAAATCAGGACGATATGGTGGAACATATGCTCATAAAGACTTAGCTTTTGAGTTTGGTGCATGGATTAGTTCGATGTTCAAGCTGTTGTTAATCAAGGAATTTCAACGATTAAAAGAGATTGAAAGCAATCAATATAACCTTGAGTGGAATGTCAAACGGATTCTGACAAAAACAAACTATCAGATACATACGGATGCTGTAAAAGAGTACATATTACCAGAAAAGAATTATGACAAAGATAAAGAATGGCTGATTTATGCAGAGGAAGCTGATTTGTTAAATGTTGCTCTTTTTAATTGTACAGCTAAAGACTGGAGAGACGTTAATCCAGGCCAGGCATTAAAAGGATTAAATATTCGTGATTTTGCAAGTATAAATGAACTTGTAGTTTTATCGAATTTAGAAAATATAAATTCTGTTCTTATCCGAAATCAAATTGATAAAGAAGAACGATACAGACAACTACGTGAGATAGCAATGATTCAATTGAAATCACTTGATGGAAAAGATTTTATAAAAGCACTAAAAAAGGTTTCTGATGATATTTATATCAACCATACTGATAATAAGAAACTGGAATAAAAACAACGAAACGCCAACACGCAATATAGTAAAAAACGGTGAAGTGATGTCAGCCTGACTCATCCACTCTGCCTGACTTAACATTTTTGTCTCTGTCATAATTTTTATGAGACGAAGTATTATTACATATTGAGTATTCTTTTAGTTTATCCCAATTTCTATCAATCAGGGCTTGCTTTTTCCTTCTAGTCCACCCCTTTATACGTTTTTCTAGTTGAATTGCTTGCTCTGCATTAGAACATATTTCATAATAAACCAATTTTAATGGGCGCTTATCAAATGTATACGAACCTTTATTAATTCCTAATTTATGTTCTTTTAGCCTTCTTTCTAAATTATTTGTAACTCCTGTATAAAAAGAATCATCAGAACATTTTAGAATATATACATACATTACTTTCATATCAAGTCTGGCTGAGCGGAGTCGAAGACTTACTACTCAAAAAAAGCATCCACACCCGGATAATGATATTTTCGTGTTGCTACTTCCGGCGGAAAAATAAAATATTTAACTTCTGCCTCAGAACATACCTTCCCTTCTGCATTAAGAAGTTCGGCATGAATAGTTGCAAATCTTTTATTTTGTTCTACAAGTTTTGCCCGGATTGCCAGTTCTCCTTTATCTACAAAAACTGTATTCTTAAATTTTACATTAAGATTAGCAGTAACCCCTGCGGTTTTCACCTTTACATACACAACCCAACTTGCAATTTCATCAAGAATTGTTGATTGTATTCCTCCATGTAGTATATTGCCATAACCTGTTAGGTGCTTTTTGGGATCCCATTTGCTAACAATATACTCGCCATCCTCAAAGAATTCCATTTGCATACCTAAGTCATTATGTGGCGAGCAGCCAAAACAATTATAACCTTCTAATTCTGCGTATGGGTTTATTATTTTTCTCATTTATTATTGGTTTATTAGTTTTGTACTACTCCATTCTTCGATAAACGAGGCTGTCCAAAAAGTTAAAAAAAATAAAGAATT
>DAOVYZ010000348.1 GCA_030635365.1 Bacteroidales bacterium | reverse complement strand
AATCAGAAGCCAATTCTTTATCAAAATTTCTTCCCGATCTTATTTTCATTTCCAGAGTATTAATAAAATCTGCATCTACAAACAAACTATTAATTCTGAGCTTGCTATCAGGATCTTTTCCTTCCCAGGTTGTCCTATGATAATGAGTAACATTATCCAGAATATGAGAGCAGCAAGTAACATTAATAATATCATTACTTTCCAGTAAACGTTCTTTGAAAACATCATATTTATCGGCAATACCGCTTAATGGAAAATATATGAGATTCTCTCTGGAGTAACCAAGGCCCTTTTCTCTTAAAAAATTAACCTGCAAATAAATCAGTAGTACCGAAATTATCAAAGTACTGGAAATAACAAACTGAAATACAACTAAAATTCTACGAAACGAGTTCCCCTTTTTCCCGGTATCTGGTTTTTGTTTTAGAACTGAAATTGGATTAAATGCTGATAAGTAAAAAGCCGGATAACTACCAGAAACAAATCCGGTAAATATTACTGTGATCAATATAAATAAATAAAAATACGGATTCAGATAATCAATCTCTAAATTCTTAGACGTAAGATTATTAAATGCAGGAAGTAAAAGCTCAATAAATATAACAGCAAATACATGCGCAATAAAAGATATTACAACTGATTCACTAATAAATTGCATAATCAATTGCTTTCTTTTGGCACCAACAACTTTCCTCATACCAATTTCCTTTGAACGAGCAGAAGATTTAGCGGTAGAAATATTCATAAAGTTAATACAGGCAATCAGTAAAATAAAAAATGCAATAATTGAAAAAATGTATAAGTACTTTATATTACCCAAGCCTTCATAATCACCTAAAAAATCTGACTTAAGATAAATATCATTGAATCTCTGTAAATACAACTTAACATTTAATCTATCATCTGCCTTATTAATAATATCAGAAATTTTAAGGTTAACATTTTCTGTATTTGCATTATTTTGTAGTAGTACATAAGTATATATTGGGTTATTAAAGTTAGTTATCATTTCTTTTGGCATACCAAATTCAAACAATAACTCAAAGTTCATTAATACATCAAACTTAATATGAGATAAATCTTTTTTGTTATCAATAACCCCAATAATTTTCGCTTCAATCTCGTCATCAACCCTAATATATTCACCAACGATATCAGTCCTGCCAAAGATTTTTAATGCGGTTTTTTTGGATAAGACGATATCCTTCCAATCACTCATTATTATATTCGAACCTGAAATAACCGGGAATGAAAACATTTCAAAAAATGCTTCATCAACCAAAGCAACATCTTCCAAATAATCTTTATTATCTCTGGTTAAAGTTACATCTGTAATAAATGTTCTTGTGAATTTTGAAACTTCGGGATAATCTCGTTCCAATATAGGGCCTAATGCAGGAGATGTCCTGCATCCTTTTGTTTGCTGTTTCCCGGAATTATCGGTCATTACAACCCTATATAAATTATCCTGATTCTCATGAAATTGGTCATATTTAATTTCATCTATTATCCAAAGAAAAATCAATATAAAACATGTCATGCCAATTGACAGTCCTACAATATTTATCACAGAAAAAGATTTATTTCTTAGTATAAACCTTGATGTTGTTTTTATATAATTCTTAATCATAACTTAAAAGTTTATTTATTAGTTATTCATAACGTAATGCATCTACCGGGTTTTTGCGAGCTGTACTTATAGCTTTTACATTCAATGTTAGTAGTGCTATGATTAAAGTAATTAAACCACTTACTACAAAAGGTGTCAAATTCAATTCAATTTTATAAGAAAAGTTATTCAACCAATTATTTACAAAATAATAAGTTGCTGGCCAACTGATTATATTAGCAATCACAATCCAAAGTATTATTTCCCTGGATAATAGATATACAATATTACTAATAGAAGCTCCAAGTGTTTTTCTAATTCCTATTTCGTTTGTTCTGCGTTCCGCCATAAAAGATACTAAACCAAACAGGCCTAGACATGAAATAAAAATTGCAATCAGAGTAAAATATTTTGTTAATTCAGCTAATCGATTTTCATTTTTATATAGCTCTTTAATTTCATTATCAAGAAAATGATATTCAAAAGTCACTTCAGGTGCAAATTTGTTAAATTCGTCTTTTATAATTGGCAATATTTCTTCTACATATCCTTTATTAACTCTGACATAAAGAAAGAATCTCTCGTGATTTAAAGTAGAAAGCACCATTGGTTTTACATCTTCAAATAAAGGTTGAAAATGAAAATTCTTAACAACTCCACCAATGTAACCACTCCACCGTCCAATAGTAAATCTTTTACCAATTGGGTTATCAAATCCCAGCTGCTTAACTGCAGTCTCATTTAATATAAATAATGCATTAGTATCTTCCTGATGTTTCTTATTAAAATCAGCCCCTTCAATAATCTCCATTTTCATCGTTGAAACAAAATCTTCGTCAACCCAAAGCATATTCATTAAGGCTCTATCAGATTCATCCTTACCTTCCCATGTTGCTTGAGCTAAATGAACCACATCAGTAAGTTCATGCGATAATACTGTTACATTGTCAATACCTGAATACACCAATAATCTTTCCTTAAGCACCTCATAATTATTACCAGCTTCAGGTAAAGGAAAGTAAATCAGATCTGATTTATTAAAACCTAAATCTTTATCATTAAGAAAATTTAGTTGCATCCCTATTATTAAAGAACCAATAATCAAAGAAATAGATATTACAAATTGTGTAATTACAAACAGGCTTCTTAAAAAGCTTCCTTTAGTACTTCCAAGTTTTTCATCTTTAAAAATTGACAAAGCATTTATACGCGATAAATATAATGATGGGAAACTTCCAGAAAATAAACCAATAATCAAAACAACTGAACCAATTAGTAAATAAAAATCAATACTAAAATAATCTATAAACAAATCCTTACTTGTTAATAAATTAAATACCGGTATTACTAATTCAATAAATATAATTGAAAAAATGTGAGCGATAAATGTCATTATTAATGCTTCACCTAAAAATTGTTTTATAAGACTTTTTCTTTCTGCTCCTAAAACTTTCCTTACTCCTATTTCCTTTAACCTCTTAGTTGCTTGCGCAGTTGTTAAATTCATAAAATTGAACCCTGCTATTATTAAAATTAAAATGGAAATAATTGAAAAAATGTAAACATTTTTAGCATTTCCCAGATTATCAAAATCACCATTATAATTTGATTTCAAGTATATATTTTTAAAAGGTTGCAAAAATATTTTAGCCTTTAAACTATTCGCATTTCGTGTTATCAAATCTTCAATCTTTATATTTATTTTATCAAGCTCAGCATTTGGATAAAGTAAAACATATGTATAATTATTATTGTTATAATTATTCCAAAGCTCCCGGGGAAATCCAAAGTCGTGCAATACTTCATAATTGCATAAAAATTCAAATTTTATATGAGAATTTACCGGGATATCCTCAAAAACTCCGGAAATAGTAAGAATAGTCTCTGCCTCAACTTTTAAACTCTTCCCAATCACATCTTCAGTATTAAAGATTTTATTGGCTAACTTTTTGCTAATTATTATATTTAAATTTGATGAAAAAACGCTGGAAATATCACCCTTAATAAGTTTAAAATCAAACATTGAAAATATATCTTTATCCACAAATGCCCCATCTTCATCAAAGAATTGATTTTCAACATTAAATTCCAGATTATGAAACAGGTACCTGGTGCATTTTTCTATTTCCGGAAATTCATTTCGTAAAACTCTACCTACCGGAGGTGGTGTTCGTGCAATTAGTTCTTTATTTTCTTCACTGTCCTTTTCCATTACCACTCTGTAAATCCTATCGGCATTTTGATGAAATTGGTCATAACTTAATTCATCCTGTATCCAAAGAATAATTAATATAGAACAAGCCATTCCAATCGATAATCCAAGAATATTTATTGCAGAAAATAATTTATTCCTTGATATGTTCCTAAATGTTATTTTTAAGTAATTTCTTATCATAACTGTATATTTATTAAACTTCCTTTACACCTGTACATTATTGCCAAAACTTATACCATAAAACATAATATTCTGTATTTCTGTATGTTAAAATGATTTGCAGTCACGTTTAAAATTATTTTTGTATACTTTATACACACTCAATGTTTCCAATCTAACCATTTATTTCATAAATTTACTTCCTTTAAAACTTATTCTATGAAAATTACAAATGGTAAAATCTTAATTATTGATGATGATCAAAATGTATTAAAATCGCTCAAAATAATTCTTAGTAACGAATTTGAAGAAATAAAAACAATAAAGAATCCTAACACTATTAATCATACTCTTGCACAAACAACATATGATATTATTTTACTCGACATGAATTTTACAGCAGGAGTAAATACCGGAAATGAAGGACTTTATTGGCTTAATGAAATTTTTAAAATTGACCCCGATTCAGTTGTAATAATGCTTACTGCATATGGAGATATTGAACTTT
>DAOVYZ010000359.1 GCA_030635365.1 Bacteroidales bacterium | reverse complement strand
TTATTAAATATAGGTATCCGTAAAGCAACATATACTGCTTGACTATTATTATCATTGATTTGATCTAAATATGGATAATCATTCGCATATATTCTTCGAGTCATGTAATTATATATATTTTCACCACCTTCTGTAACACCTGTTGGTTCAGTAGATAATAAAGTTTCCATTCCAATCTGCCTATTTGTTATTTCGCTATATCTTGAGCTATATTCATAACCTATCGTTATTGTAGGGCTAACTGCTCCTTTTGAGATTGCTAAGTTTTTTTCAGAACTTTTAAGTAGGAATTCGGCACTTTTTATTTCAGGGAGAATTTCTATTGCCTCATTAAAAATATTTTGTACGCCTGTAATCTCATTAGCAAGAGTAATATCAGGAAGTTCAGGGAATAAGATCTCAAAACTTTCCGATTCTTCTATATTTAGTAGTTGAGTAAGGTCCAGATATGATATTTTTAGATTGTTCTCAGTATTAGTTAACACTGCTTTCTCAGAGGCTGCCTGAGCTTCAATTTGGAGTAAATCACCTTTTGCAGCATTTCCAATTTCTACCAGTTTTTTTGTTTTCTCAATTTGCTCAAGAGTAACATCTAACTGTTGTTTAGCATTATCCTTCAATTCTTTATTTAATAATATTTGAAGATATGCTGTAGATACATTTAAAGTTATATCATTTTTTGCCTTTTCAACATTTTCCAGTTGTGCTAATAAATCATATTTTGACTTTTTTATTGTGTTATAGTTTTGTAAACCATTAAATACATTTATTTCACTTCTTAACGAAACATTTCCTCCTTGAAAGGATTCATTTACATACGAGTATGTTTCATAATTTATTGCTTTACCCGAATTGTAATAATGACTCCCATTAGTATTTAAATTTGGTAACAATTCCATTTTAGACTGAAAATGCGTTTTCTCAGCAGACTCTGCAGTTAGCTCTTGTCGTTTTATAGTTATATTATTTTCGATTGCATAATTTATACAATCCTCTAAAGTCCATACTTTTTGTGCAGTAGAGATCTTAAAAAGAGAAATACATATTAAAAGTGTTAATGCTATTTTTGTGAACTTCATTTTTAAAATGTTATTTAAAATATTCAACATAAACTTGGGTTTTATTAATCATATATTGTGCCAAATGCTTTAATGCGCAATTTAGCAATTTGTTAGCAATATTTTCGTGCCATATATTATTAAACGGGTGAACGATTATGAAACACTTCTTGTTCGAATATGAACAGCATGCTGTTTTGCTGAGTAATCTTTGTTTTAAAACGATTAATTGGGAAAACCCAGCGATTATTTAGAAAAACCATACGATAAAAAAGTCATAAAAAAAATTAGCTTGTTTCAATGTAATTTAGCAATCACCAAATTAAAAATTTATAGTTTAATGAAAAAACTATTTTATAATATCAAAGATAAAATAATTACACATAATAATATTGATTTTGGAGTTGTTGTTTTATTTTCAATTGTAACCATAGTTTTTCTTATCTCTTTTATAAAAATTTATTTATAAAAGGTGCTTATGGTGTAGTTTAATGAACTAAAACTAACAGATTTACCCAGGGATGAATACGATAAGTATAGATGTAAAAGTAAAGAACAATTTAAAGAATGTTAAAATTGTTTTGTGTAATAAAATATACTTGACCCCTGGAGGGATTGTTAGTCATTGGTTTTCTAATAATAATTGTGAATATCGATTAGAGATAATAATAGATGAATCAGATTTGTCAATAAATCCTTCAAAGATTGCTAAGGATATGAATATTGTTACTGATGAGCGGGAGATTGCAGATCAAATAATGCTTAAGCTTCATAAAAAGGGAGTATTACAGATGTAATAATTTTAAAAAACTAAAAACTCACTAATTATGCTTAGAACAGTTTGGAAACAATGTCAAAGTTCAGTATGCCAGCTTAGTTTTTATAGCTCTGCAGGAATTAAACTTTCCTCGATGACCGGGTTTAAGGCAAATGATCATTTTATTATTACAGATGATAGTTTGTATAAAGTTTATAAGGCTACCGAGGTAAAAATACGTTTTGTTGATTCTGATGGATATTCTGAGATAGCAAGTATTAAAATACCAATGAGTGAGTTGAAGAAGAGGATAATAAAAGGATTTGATAACGATAGGACTCCATATGTAGCAATAAACATTGATTTAGATAAATTTAAAAATATTCCTTCACTTAAGTTAGCAAGAAACAATCAAATTGAAATTGGACAGCCAGTAGCTATATTTGGTTACCAACTAGATCAAGATAATTTAGCGATTAAGACAGGGATTTTATCATCTGCTTTTAATCACAATAATGGATTGAAGTATCTTCAGGTGGATGCTAGTTTTAAGCAAGGAAACTCTGGAAGTCCTTTGATTAATGTTGAAACATGTGAGGTTATTGGTGTTATTGGAAACAGGTTGGCAAAAGTAGCTCAAGCCCATAAACGAATGAAGCAGATTATTAATAATAATCTGGCAATATTGAAAAAGTCTCAAGGTAAATTTAATGTTGAAGAAATTGATCCAATACAGGTTTTAATTGCTAACCAGAATCAGATTAAACATATATCAAACGAAATATATAAAAATGTTACAATGAGCATAGGTTATGCTTTAGATATAGTTTATGTTCATGAACTTTTTGAAGAATTCATTGATGCTGAAGTTTCTCAAACCTTTACGAAACTTCAAATCAATGTTTAGTTCCTTAATGTAAGATGGTTTAGGTTAAAAGGGCTGTTCAGAAGAGCAGCTCTTTTTTATACCATTAACTTTGTACAAATAAAGAGGGATGATAAATAAAATATGATATATCAGGAGTCTTGAATATGTAAAAACAAATCTACTTTGTTTCAATATTATCTAATATTTTTTGTACTTCATTTTCCGTTTGATGTAGTTTCTTTTTACACAGTTTTAATAGGGTAGATACCTGTTTAACTTTATCTGATAAGTCATCAATATTTAACTCTTCGTTTTCAATTTGGTGAAGTATATCTTCTATTTCAGCCAAAGCATCGTTATATGAAATTTCTTTTTTTGCCATAAATTATCTTTATATATTTTTGGAGATTGTAAATTTAAAAGAACTCCCTTTGTTTTTTTCACTTTCTACCCAGATTTCCCCATCATGCCTTTCTGTAAATTCACGGCACAGTATTAAACCAAGCCCACTGCCTTGTTCTTCAGATGTTCCGGACGTTGAATGATGAACATCTATTCTAAAAAGTTTTTGAATATTTTCGGGACTTATACCCACACCATTATCCATTACTGAGATTTCTGTATAGTCCTTATGGTCATTATAACTTATTCTGATAAAACTGTCATTATATGAAAATTTTATTGCATTTGATATTAAGTTTCGCAATATGGTGGTAATCATATCATAATCAGCAATTATGGTTTTTTTACTATCAATTTCGTTAATTAAGTTGATTGCTTTCTTTCTTGCATTCATGCTTAAAAGATCGAATATTTTGGATACTATTTCTGATAAATGAACTTTTCTGGGAGTAAATTGCATTTTCCCTCTTTGTGCCCTTGACCAATGGAGTAAGTTTTCTAAAAGTTCAAATAAATCATCTGCTGAGTTATGTATTAGTGCAATTGAATCTTTAATTTCATCTGCACTGAAGTCTTTGAAATTAATTGACAGGTGTTTTGTTAAACCATGCAGCGCATTAAAGGGATTTCTAAGGTCATGGGCAATTATAGAAAAGAATTTGTCTTTTGTAGCATTTAATATTTTAAGATTTTCTTCTGATTCTTTTAGCAGTTTATTTGATAGATCAACTTCTGTGATTTTTTCTTGTAGAAGTAGATTGGTTTTTCGTTTTGATAAAAACTGGCTAAAAATAAGTATCCCTGAAATTAAGGTTATTATGGCTATTATAAAGAGCAGGTTTCTAACATTTTTTTGTTTTTTAAGTTCAAGGTCTCTAATCTTCTTTTCAGTAGTTAATTCGGTTACTTCATTTTCAATTCTTGATATTTCACTGTGACTTTCTTCAAGCTCAAAATTCATTTGAATTTCAACCAATCTCTGTGAATTTAATTTTGTATTTATAGTGTCTTTGACGATAGTGTAATTTATATAATTATCTAACGCATCAGTTTTATTTCCAATTTCGTCGTAGTAAGAATACAATTCTAAATAGGCATTCTTCATTAATTCAAGATTATTAATTTTCTTACCTATTTCAAGTGATTTTTTAATATTATCAAGCCCTTCTATACTGGAATTATTTTTTATAAGAATTACACCTGTTTTTCTATAACAAAGAGCCATTAAATATTGATCATTCGTTTTATTACATAAGGATATGGTTTGATTAAATACTTTTAAGGCATTATCGGTATTATTAGTTTTATAATAGTAATTGCCAATATCATTTA
>DAOVYZ010000415.1 GCA_030635365.1 Bacteroidales bacterium | reverse complement strand
AGTAATACGTGCATCAGCTGACCCTCCTATGGATCAAAATAACCCTGACAATGTATTTGATTTATTATATTACTTAAATAGGGAGCAATATGGAGATAGGCCATTGCTTTACGGACAAACATTTGATGCTCCAATGACAGAGAACAAAAGGACAAAACCGGTTTATATAAAGAAAGACGGGAAATATATTATTGCTGATTATAAGATTGAGGTTGACTTTGATTCCCGGTTTAAAACATTATTCCCACGATTGTATAGTTCAAGCAAAAATCATGTTGCTGAGTATAAAAAATGGGTTGACTTATCAAATAAGCAAATCTCTGTTAATACCGGTAGGCAGGTTGAAAAAAGAATAAAACCATCTTTTGCAGATAATCTGGCTTTTTTCTTTAAATATCAGGTAGGCCATATGTATCTACGTTATTTTATGTGGAATTTTTCAGGCCGGCAAAATGATATACAAGGACATGGGAATATACTAAAAGGTAATTGGATAAGTGGAATCTCATTTATTGACGATGTTCGCTTAGGAAATCAGGATCAGGTACCTGATCATCTAAAAAATAATCCGGCAAGGAATAAATATTATATGTTGCCTTTAATATTAGGATTAATAGGTTTAATATTCCATTATAAAAAGAATAAATACGATTTTACTATTGTATTAATGCTATTTATTTTAACAGGGCTGGCCATAGTTGTATATTTAAATCCATATCCTTTACAGCCACGTGAAAGAGATTATGCATTTGCCGGTTCATTTTATGCTTTTTCGATTTGGATAGGCCTTGGTGTTGCCGGCTTAACAGGTATTATTAATAAAAAGATACCAAAAACTGTATCGGCAGTTATTATTACATTAATTACTTTGATTTTAGTTCCGGGGATAATGGCATCTGAAAATTGGGATAGCCATGATAGGTCAGGACGATATACTGCAAGGGATTTGGCATATAATTACTTGAATTCATGTAAAAAGAATGCAATATTATTTACAAACGGAGATAATGATACATTCCCGCTTTGGTATGCACAGGAAGTGGAAGGCATACGGACAGATATTAAAGTATGTAACTTAAGTTATTTAAGGGCTGCATGGTATATTGATCAAATGGATCGTAAATCATATGAATCTGATCGATTACCATTTTCTCTTACCCATGATAAATACCATAAAGGAAATAGGGATGTTTTACCAATTAATGACCGTGTTGGGCAGGCAGTTGATGTAAAAGATGTAGTTGACTTTATTGCCAGCGATGACCCAAAAACAAAGATGAGGTCACCTTACATTCTTAATGAAACAGTAAACTATATTCCAACAAAAAAGTTTAAACTAAAAATTGATTCCAATCAAATATTAAATAAGGGAGTAGTTAGCTCAAAGTATAAGGGCCGGATTGTTAATGAGATGGAATGGAGTTTTGGACAGAGTTACTTATATAAAGATGGATTAATGCTATTGGATATGCTAGCTACTAATAATTGGGAGCGCCCAATATATTGGGCTATGACAGTAACAAGTACAAAATATTTTAATCTTCAGAAGTATTTTAAAGTAGATGGGTTAACATATCAACTTGTTCCTGTTGAAGCAAAATCTGAAAGATTTTATAGTGGTGAGGTTGACTCGGAGGTAATGTTTGAAAATATAATGAACAAATTTCGTTGGGGAGGAATTGAAGATAATGATATATATTTTGATGAGAATAACATAAGGATGTTTTCAAACCTTCGAAGTAGTTTTGGGCGTTTAGCCGAAAAACTTATTGAAGAAGGTAAAAAAGATTCTGCCTTAATGGTATTGGACAGATGTATGGAATTATTCCCTGATCATAAAATCCCATATAATAATACACTTATTCCTGTTATTTCGGCATATTATCATGCAGGAGCTATTGATCAGGCAAATGATTTGGTTGAAAGTTTATCCAAAAAAATGTATGCAGAATTAAAATATTACTTTGGGCTAAATTCTAAATATACGAATGGAACAAAAGATATTTCTAATGAAAAACAATTAAACCTATATATCTTACAGGAATTATATAAAATATCTAAGGAAAACGGGCAGGAAAAAGTGGCTAAAGAAATAGAAATAAAGTTTATGCAATATATGCAACTTTATAGTTAACTTTATTTCCGCAAGCCACGGTGTGAGTTGTTGATTAATAGCTATCTGTAATTTATTAACAAGTGTTTTAGCAGAAGACTCACGCCGTGGCTATAAGGGGTTTTTATAAAAATACCTGGGATTTATTAGGTTAATAAAATATGCTAAAAAAAGAACATATTGCTGCTAAAATTTGTAAAAGCCTTACCTGGCACTTTACCGGGAAGGATAAGGAGCTTTTTCTGACCTTTGATGATGGGCCTGACCCGGATATCACTCCATGGGTACTTTCAATATTAAAAGATTTCGATGCAAAAGCAACTTTTTTTTGTATTGGGAAGAACGTTGAAAAATATCCTGATTTATATAAACAGATTCTGAAAGAAGGGCATTCAGTAGGAAATCATACTTATACTCATATTAAAGGATGGAGGGTTAGCCCAAAGAAATATGTTCAAAACGTACAAAAAGCATCAGGTTTAATAAAATCTGATTTATTCAGGCCTCCATACGGAAGAATCCGCCCTAAGCAAATAGCATGCTTGAAAAAGGATTATAAAATAATAATGTGGGATGTACTGGCTAAAGACTATAATAGGAAATTAAAGAGAGAAAAGTGTTTACAATATATATTAGATTATTCTGAATCAGGATCAATAATTGTATTACATGATACTATAAAGGCAGAAAAAAATTTGAAATTTGTATTGCCTGAACTTTTAAATCATTTTACAAAGCAGGAGTTTATTTTTAATCCAATTGAATTTAAAACAACCATTTAGCCTTAAATAAATTTAAAACTGCCTGCTTTTTAATGTTAATCATAATTGCTTATTTTTGTGCTTTTCCGGATATCCGGAAATTTTATTTCGTTTTCACGCGTTATGGGCTCCGCCATCTTTGTAAACAAAATCTCCAACATAATCCGTATAGCTTATTGCTCCGCTTTGAGCAAGCTCTTTACTTATCTTAGTCCCTACTGCATCATAAATATACCTTACTGTGTCATTTCCACCAACGATTTCTTTTGGTAGATTCATATGATTGTAAGCAAATACAAACCCTTTGTTATCATCAATATCCATACTACCATTAAAGTCATAATGATATTCAGTTTCATAATCAACCATATCAACAAAACCCTGTACAAGGTCGCCACTGTCGTGTGTCTTTTTTAGCTGGTTACCGTCATAGGTCATGGTAAGGTTATCAATATACCCTGCTTCTGTATTGTGGCGTCCAAATGTCAAAATATTTCCATTTGCATCATACGTAATATTCTCTACAGTATATTTATCCACATCAACATTCAAGGCTGTGCCTGCTGCAAATTTAGCCCTTTCAAGCCTGTTTATTTCATCATATCCATAACCGTAAGCTTTTACTCCAAATTCAGGGGTATTCCACTTAATGGCTGCAATATTTCCATTGTATTGTTCATCACCTGTATTATTTACAGTTGGAAGAGTGGTATTGTACAACAATTCCATTGCAAACATATCTTTTGGCTCGCCAGTTTTTTGAAGTTCTTCAGGGTCATTAATCTTGGTAGTCCACCCCCTGATATTATATGTGTAGTCAATCTCTTGTAAGAAGCTGCCATCCGCATTTTTATTGAGTTTCTTCTTAATAAATTGCCCCAGTTCGTTGTACTCGTATGAAGCCATCAGCACTTCAGGGTTTGTGCCCACCTGGTGGTAAACTTCTTTTAACCTGAGTGCATGCCCGTATATATAACGCTGT
>DAOVYZ010000094.1 GCA_030635365.1 Bacteroidales bacterium | reverse complement strand
TTAGAACGCTGATGACACGGATATAAATAACGCTGATAAAACGGATTTATTAAAATTTTATATAAATTTAAATCCGCAGCAATTAATTTAAAAACTTGATAGCGAGGGCTTGGCTCAAACCAATGGTATTTTGCCATAGGGTCTCAATATCAATAAGCCAATTTCCGGATACAATGAATCTTTGAAGTCTTTCATTTTAGTGGTTTTAATAAATGATTAATAATTATATGAATATCTGCAAACATACCAAAAAGATTAGAACGCTGATGACACGGATATAAATAACGCTGATAAAACGGATTTATTAAAATTTTGTATAAAAAATCTGTGTGAGTCCGCTTGCAAGCACTTCTATTACGTTTAAATACTATAATTCAATCTTGCCATCTTCATACAATTTATGTTTTTGGCTTAACAATGATATTAATTGGCTAATAGTACTCATTGCACTCACCGTTTCAGGAGAGATAGCCTTTTTCTGAAAACGTAACATCAGTAATCCGTACAATCCATTAAAACAGGCTTCTACTTCGTTTTCTACTTCTCCTTTCGATTTATTCATTAATTCTTCAATTCCAGGTTTAGCTTTGTTATAAGCCTCTATATAATCAAGCTGCTCGGGTGATTTTATAAGTTGTATATGTAATTCGTTTATATCATTAACTGTATTTCGCATAAACTGCAAATGTCCTGATTTTTCTAATTTTTCTTCCTTCATCAAATCTATCAATCCTTCATACCAGTTCTTAATCTCCTTTTTTTCAGAATCAGTCCTTTCAAACTTCTGAACTATGTTTTTGTTAATATCATCAATATCCAGATTGTATGCACGTATAAGATCTTCAATTTGCCACATATATAAGATATACTCAGCAATATTTTCTTTTTTCTTTTGTTTGGCTATTATCATAATTTCTTAAGTTTTCTTTTTTAAATGGTCAATTAATCTTCTTTCGCGCTTTGTTGGCCTACCTACTCCCCTGGATCTAATCTCAAATCCTGAGTACCTTTTAATTTCAAGTTTTACTTTTTCTTCCTCAGGTGTAATATCCTCAACATAATCCTGCGCTATCTTAGCTGATTGCCTTTTACCAAGCAATCCTTTAACTTTATATTGATAAATAACCGGAGGATGCTTTACAAATACTATTTCGCCTACTTTAATTATACGTGAAGGTTTAACCGGTATATTATCAATCAATACACGGCCCTTTTTACATGCTTCAGCTGCCTGATTTCGTGTTTTAAATAATCGAACTGCCCATAACCATTTGTCAATACGTAAAGTTTCCTCGAGATACATGTCTTGGTATTATCTGGAAGCAAAGTTATTATCTTAAATTTTAAATACCTTCATTTTTCAAAAAAATCCAAATAACAATATCCAAATAACAAATAAATCCCAATAAATCAATATGGCTATGATATAAACAAATGTTGTTCTTAGTGTAAATTTTGTGTTTTAGTGGCTTTGTGGCTTTCTTTTTTTTGCCACTAAAACACGAAATCACCAAATATCACAAAAAAAGCACAACCACATTAGTTTAAATCAGAGCCATCAATATCAAATAATTTGAAGATTCGAATTTGGGAGTTAGAAGTTATTTGAAACTTAAGATTTGGAATTTGTTTTTTAAAATCAACAATCACTAAGAAATAAAAACTGATTAATAAGAAGTTCTCTATCTATTATTAAACTCATTCATTGTATTTTCAACACCAATAGTTCCAAAGCCTTTTATCATTTCAATAGCAAGATCAAGTCTTTCCGGTAATTTTTCTTTTTCTTCATCTGCCCATGGACTGAGCACATAATGAGCCTGAGCTCCCTTTGCATAATCGTCACCTATCCCAAATCGGAGTCGTGCATAATTTTTATGCCCTAATGCCAAATTAATATCTTTTAAACCATTATGGCCTGCATCAACTCCTTTGGGCCTTAATCTTAATGATCCAAAAGGTAAAGCTACATCGTCCAAAACAACCAATAATTTTTCAGCGGATAATTTTTCTTTTTGCAGCCAGAAGTTCACTGCTTTGCCACTCAAATTCATAAATGTGGTTGGTTTTATTAGAATATAATTTCTTCCTTTATGTTTATATTCTGCCCGAAAGGCATAACGCCTGTCCTGAAAAGAGATATTGGATGCATTAGCTAATGCATCCAATATCTTAAATCCTATATTGTGACGAGTATTAATATACTCGCTACCCATATTTCCTAAACCGACAATAAGGTATTTCAAACCAATTATCTGTTTTATTCAATCTTATCATTTATCTTTTTCGGTAGCTTTTTCACCAGAAGCACCAGCATCTCCACCTTCAGTCTTTCCTTTTCCTTCTCCTTCAGCTCCTTCTTTTCCTTCTCCTTCTTCTTCTCCTTCACCTTCTTCACCCTTTTCTCCTTCTTCATCTTCAGCAAGAACAGCAGCGCGAGCAGTTTTAACAATAACCAGAACTGCATTGTCAGGCTCAAGAAATTCCAAACCTTCAATTGCAAGATTAGCAATTTTAATAGATTGCCCTATTGCTAAATCAGTAATATCAATCTTGATATCATCAGGTAAATTGCCAGGAATAGCCTTAACTCTTACCTTTCTCATTTTTTGAACTAATCTTCCACCATTCAAAACACCTATTGCCGAACCTTCTAATACAACAGGAATCCTCATCCAAACAGGAGTTTTATCTTCTACCTGAAAAAAGTCTGCATGTATTATTTTATCCGATACGGGATGAAACTGAATATCACGTAAAACTGCCTGATAATTCTTTCCATCTATATCAATTTTTGCCAGGTACGCATTTGGCGTATAAACTATTTCTTTAAAAGAATTCTCATGAGTATGAAAATGAACGTTTTCGCCATTACCATACAATACACAAGGTATTTGATCTTGTCTTCTTAAATTCTTAGAAGTTGATTTCCCTACTTTTTCTCTTAAGCTACCTTTTACTTCTATTGATTTCATGTTTTTTCCAATTATGTGCTACTCAGAATAATACTAAAAATTTTAAAAGCTTCTTATTCCCCATCACACTTTTATACAATATGCTTTACAATTTGGAGTGCAAATATATAAATTAAACAATAAAATTCGAACTTATCGATTGATAATTATATACTTTATTAATTACATCTGCAAAAACCCCTGCTACAGATATTACCTTAATCTTATCAGATATTGGTTTTATCGGTAATGAGTCTGTAACAATAATCTCTGCTATTTTCGAATCGTTAATACGTTCATAAGCAGGGCCTGATAATACTGCATGAGTAGCAAAAGCTCTTACGCTAAGAGCTCCTTTGTCCATCATCATATCAGCAGCTTTTGTCATTGTACCTGCCGTATCTATCATATCATCAAGAATTACTACATTTTTTCCTTCAACATCACCTATAACCGTCAACTTATCGACAACATTGGCTCTTTTCCTTGATTTACTACAAATAACCATAGATGCCCCCAAGAATTTAGCATAAGCATTAGCTCGCTTCGTTCCACCAACATCCGGTGCAGCAATTACTAAATTATCTAAATTCATGTTTTTAATATATGGAACAAACATTGATGATGAATACAAATGATCTACCGGAATATCAAAAAATCCTTGAATCTGGTCAGCATGTAAATCCATTGTCATCACTCGGTCAACTCCTGCAGCAGTAAGTAAATTCGCAACTAACTTAGCTCCTATTGCAACTCTTGGCTTATCTTTCCTGTCTTGACGTGCAAATCCAAAATAAGGTATTACCGCAACAACTTTATAAGCTGATGCACGTTTTGCAGCATCAATCATCAGTAAAAGCTCCATTAAATTATCTGATGGGGGAAATGTTGACTGAATAATAAAAACATATGACCCACGAACTGTTTCTTCGTAAGAAATTTGAAATTCTCCATCACTAAATTCAATAAAAGTAGTATTACCTAACTCAACGCCGTACTCTTTTGCAATTTTTTCTGCAAGAAAACGTGATTTTGTTCCTGAAAAAAGCTTAATTGGGGGTTGAAGGCTCATTGTTACTAATTTTCAATATATTTATATTCCTTTTTGGGAAATGCAAAGTTAAAAATATCATTCTATTTTTCATCTACTTTGATAGGAAATTTGATATTTATTGTTAAAAAAGGCTGTGATTTAAACTAACCAACCTGCTTGCCAGCAGGCAAGAACACAAAATTTACACTAAAATCAACATTTATTTATATCATAGCCTTAAAAAACTGCCGTTGCATTTATTTTATTAATGTAATTGAGAATTTCTTTTCTTCCTGTCTTATTTTCAGCAGAGGTAATAAAAATTTCAGGTAGTCCTTCCCACTCCTTAAGCATCTCTTTTTTATAATTTTCAATATTTCTCTTAATTGCTGAATCTGATAATTTATCTACTTTGGTAAAAACCATGGCAAAAGGTACCTGGTTTTCACCCAGCCATCTCATAAATTTCAGATCATTTTTTTGAGGTTCATGCCTTGAATCAATCAAAACAAATAGACACATTAAGTTCTCTCGATACAATGCATATTCGTTAATCAGTTTATTAAAATCTTTTCGCATTGATTTCGCAACTTTAGCAAAACCATAACCGGGGAGGTCTGTCAAATACCAATTTTCATTTACAATAAATTGATTTATTAACTGTGTTTTTCCGGGGCTTTGTGATGTTTTTGCAAGCTTCTTTCTTTCCAAGAGCATGTTTATTAATGATGATTTTCCAACATTTGACCTACCCACAAATGCATACTCCGGCATTTTTACCTTTGGGCAATCTGTATAAGAAGTATAACTACATATAAACTCGGCTGTTTTTATCTCCATTGCATTTGATTTAAAGAAATCCAAATTTGTGAATTATATTAGAATACTTTTATAAAAACGGAAAGCATTGCAACAACTCCAAATATTATTATTATAATACCTGCACTTTTATTAATCCACCATAATTGTTTCAACCTAAATCGTTTTCTGAACATATTGATAAGAAAAGTAAGAATTGCCCACCAAAACATTGCTCCTACAAATACTCCTGCTACAATGAAAGAAGATTTAATGTAACTATCTTTTGGTGTTACTATGCTCATACCTGCAAAAGCAGCAACAAATAAAAATATAGCAAGTGGATTAGACAAGGTGAGAAACAATACCGAAAAATAATCTTCAATGAGTCTCTTCTTTTTTCTTCTATGCTTTCGAATTTGTTGTATTGGGTTTGTATTAAATATTTTTACTCCCAGAAATATTATAATTGCACCCCCGATTAACTGTATGAAAAACTGCTGTTCTTCAATAAAGTTAATTATATATGTTAACCCAAGTGCAGCTACTAAAGCAAAAAATGCATCAACGGTAGCAGCTCCCATTCCTGAAAACAGTCCAGACCCTCTTCCTTTATTAATAGTCCTTTGAATACATAAAACTCCAACCGGGCCTAATGGCACTGAAGCTAAGAATCCTACTATTATTGCTTTTATCAAAAATCCTATATCCACAAATAAATCATCTAATCTATATTAATAATCTGTATTTTTTACCATTAATTTTGGTTCTAACATCTCATATATTGAGTATTTAATTCCTTCCCTTCCAAAACCTGAATTCTTAATACCTCCATATGGCATATGGTCAACCCTAAAGGCCGGAACATCATTAATAATTACTCCTCCCACTTCGAGTTCATTAAAAGAATGATTCATTTCTTTTATACTGTTTGTAAATATTCCAGCCTGCAAACCATATTCCGAACTATTTATTATGTTTACAGCCTCTGCAAAATTTGAATATTTTTCAACTACAACAACCGGTCCAAACACTTCTAAGGCACAAACTTTCATATCATTTTTTGTCTTTGTAAGAATTGTTGGTTCAAAATATGTTCCATCTCGTTTCCCTCCCAACAAAATCTCAGCACCATCTCTTACTGCTTCATCAACCCAACTCTCAACTCTTATTGCATTCTCCTCATCAATCATCACAGAAATGTCAGTTTCTGAATTATCAGGAGCACCAAATCTTAATTTTCTTGTTTCTTCTATAAATATCTCTATAAAAGTATCATATATTTTTTCATAAATATATATTTTCTGTACATGAATACAAACCTGGCCGGAATAAGCAAATCCTCCAACAACACATTTCTTTACTGCAAGATTAATATCTGCAGTATCTGAAACAATAACTCCAGCATTGCCTCCAAGTTCTAAAACTACTTTCTTTTTACCTGCATCCGATTTCATTTTCCAACCAACTTCGGGAGAGCCTGTGAATGAGAGCATGCTTATTCTTTCATCAGTTACCAAACTATTGCCTGCTTCTCTATCCATAGGTAAAATGGATAATGCTCCTTTTGGCAGATCTGTTTTATCAATAATTTTTGCCAGTTCCAATACTGACAGTGGCGTAGGCCTTGCCGGTTTTAAAATTATCGGGTTACCCGAAGCTATAGCCGGTGCTATTTTATGAACTGCTAAATTCAATGGGAAATTAAATGGAGCAATTCCTGCTACTAATCCTATAGGAAAATATTTTATCAGGCCCTCTTTATCTTCACCGGCAGGAGTCCAGTCAATTGAGATATATTCTTTTGGCAAACGTTTTGATTCTTCTGCAGCTATTGTAAACACTTGTATTGCCCGATCAATTTCACCTTGAGCATACTTAAGCGGTTTTCCTGCTTCTTTTGCTAAAATTAATGCCAATTCTCCTTTCTTACTTTGAATCCCACTAGCAATATCTTTTAATATTTTATATTTCTTAAAAGATGGCAAGTCACGTAATTTATTTTTAATTTCATTTGCCTTTAATATTGCTTTATTCAACTCTTCTTCCCCTGCAAGATAAGTACTTCCAACAATAGAATTATCAAAAGGGTTTATAACTTTTAATTCTTTGCCAGTTATTTGGAATTCTCCAGCTATGTATATTTTATGATTAATCATAAACTATTTTTCTCAAAACAAATGCAAAATTAGTTTTTTTGAAATAGAAACCTACGCAAAAAATATGCAATTTACAAAAAGATTAAGATATGACGTGATCAGAATTATAATAATTATATAAGTATATTTATGCCTTATTTCAAAAAGTATTATGTATAAAATAGACCTCAAAAACAAATTTTGGCAGTGGATTGTACTCATATTTTTAGCATTTATTTGGGGCAGTAGTTTTATTTTAATGAAAAAAGGGCTACGCTCTTATTCTCATGACCAGGTTGCTGCTTTCAGAATATTTATCTCCTTCCTGGCATTCTTGCCTTTTGGAATAAAAAATATTAAGAAGATCAATAAAGAAAATATATATTCATTATTGGTAGTTGGGTTTATCGGCTCTACTATACCTGCTTTTTTATTTATAAAAGCTCAAACTCAGGTTGACAGTGCCTTAGCAGGTGTATTAAACTCTTTAACTCCTTTATTTACTTTAATTATTGGTTTAATTTTCTATAAAAGTACTGCTAAAATTATTAATGCAATAGGAATTTTCTTGGGATTAACAGGTGCATTAGGATTAATTATTAACACAACAAGTGGCACTGATTTTTTTAGTAGTATTAATTATTACGGGCTTTTTATAGTACTTGCTACAATTTGTTATGGTATTAATGTAAACCAGGTAAAATACAAGATTAAAGGATTAACAGGTTTAGAACTTACTTCATTAGCATTTATGCTTGTTGGCCCCTTTGCGGGAGCTTACCTTCTTTTCACAGACTTTTCATTTGCTTTATCAACTAATGATTATATTCTGAATTTAGCATATATTGCAGTACTTGCTGTGATTGGGACAGTACTAGCTCTTGCAATTTTTAATACGCTTATTCAATATACATCGGCACTTTTTGGATCCTCTGTAACATATGTAATACCCATTTTTGCAATAATGTGGGGATTATTTGATGGAGAAAAACTATCATATATTCAATTTCTCTGGATAGGCTTTATCATTATTGGAGTTTATTTTGTTAATACCAGAAAGCAAAAATGAAAAAGCCTACTCGATTTATCTTAGTTATTTTAAGTAGCATATTACTTTCTTTACCATGGTTTCAGCAGTTTTCAGGAATTATTATTATTATTGCTTTCATACCATTACTCTTTTTGGAGGATTACATATATAAAACCAGAACTGTTAATAAACCTATTGTATTAATAGCATATTCATCTCTAGCTTTTTGTATATGGAATATCCTTACAACTTACTGGATATATAATGCTGCATTTATCGCAGTCCTTGCTGCTGTGATTGTTAATACCATACTTTTTACTACTATATTTTGGCTATTTCATTTCACCAGAAGAAAGTTAGGGTCCAAATTAGGCTACTTTGCATTTGTCATTTATTGGATAGGATTTGAGCATTTTTATTTGAATGCTGAAATTTCATGGCCCTGGTTAAATTTGGGTAATGCATTAGCTAAAGATATTAAACTAATACAGTGGTATGAATATACCGGAACATTAGGAGGTACTCTGTGGATTCTATTATTGAATTTATTTTTGTATAAAATCTTTAAATCATCCATACACACAAAAAATATAAAAAATCAGATACCACAATTGATACTGTATTTATTATTGCTGATCATTCCAATAACAATCTCCTTAAGTATTTTTAGTAATTATAAAGAAAAAGGGAAAGATTATAATATAGCTGTTCTTCAACCTAATATTGATCCTTACAATGACAAATTTGGAGGTTTGTCTCAGGCTGAACAATTTAATATTATTATGAATCTGGCTGATAGTATTATTGATGATACTACAGATTATGTTATTGGCCCCGAAACAGCATTAAGTTCAATATGGATTCACGAGCTCAATAAAGACTATAATATACATTCTATAAAACGCTTCGTAAGAAAAAATCCCGAAGTTAATTTTATAATTGGCATGGATTGTTACAAAAGATTTAAGCCTAGCGAAAGCCTATCTCCAACTGCAAGATATTGGAAAGAAGCAAACATTTATTACGATGCGTTTAATTCGGCATTGCAAATTGATGCTAACTTTAACATGTCAATCTATCATAAATCAAAGTTAGTTGTTGGTGTAGAGAAAATACCTTATCCCGGATTAATGAAATTTCTGGAAAAAATTATATTAAACCTGGGAGGCACAACAGGTAGTCGTGGAACCCAGGATTTTCGTGGTACATTTAAACACGCTATTGATGAAACGAGAATTGCTCCTGTTATATGTTATGAATCGGTTTATGGTGAGTTTGTTACTGATTATGTAAAAAATGGTGCTAACCTAATATTTGTTATTACAAATGATGGTTGGTGGGGAAATACTTCCGGTTATAAACAACATCTCACTTATTCTCAATTAAGAGCTATTGAAACACGAAGGAGTATTGCCCGTTCAGCAAATACCGGAATATCAGCATTCATAAATCAGAAAGGTGAAATTTTAAATAAAACTAAATGGTGGATTCCAGATGCAATTAAAAATACAATAAAGGCTAACGACAAGCTAACGTTTTACGTTCGTTATGGTGATTACATTGGCCGCCTGGCTGGTTTTCTTGCGATCTTTATTTTTTTATT
>DAOVYZ010000172.1 GCA_030635365.1 Bacteroidales bacterium | reverse complement strand
TTTGCTTGTCGATAATTTCTGCGTCATTACCACCACGTGCGGGCTTTAACATAAAAATATTATCGGAAATTAATTGTCCATAATCTTTGTCGGGGGTCATCATGTATGTAGTAAAACCTTCTTTTTCTGCAAGCTTTGCCATGGTTCCAATAACATCATCAGCTTCATATCTTTTTACCTCAATAACAGGAATTTGAAAACCCTCAATTAAATCTTTAATTATAGGGATTGATATTTTGATGTCTTCAGGAGTTGCTTCGCGATGAGCTTTATATTCTTTGTACATTTCATGCCTGAATGTCGGATATGGCGGGTCAAAAACAACAGCAATATGAGTAGGCTTTTCTTTTTCAATAAGATCAATAAGAGTATTTATAAAACCAAAAATGGCAGAAGTATTTAGTCCTTTTGAATTAAATCTCGGATTTTTTATAAAGGCATAATATGATCGATAAATTAATGCATAAGCATCTAGTAAATAAAGATTTTTAGACATGCTGTAAAGTTTAAGTTCGCGATTAAGAGTTCATAAATTTTAGAGTACTAATTTAAGCAAAAACATTGCACTAAATACAAATAGCAAAAACAAAAATAGATAGCCTTAAACTTCCAAATTATAGCGCAAATTACTTGTTTATTATTCAACAATAAATGATTTTTCAGCAGTCAAAATTTTGCCATCATTTTTTGAAACAGATTGTATGATAATCTCATATTCTCCTTTTATGTCAGCTGTATAAAATGAGAAGCTGTTTATTGATTGTTGTGCAATTTGAAAACTAGGGTTCCAATATAAGCAATTTCTTCGGTCAGGGACACGTGATTGTAAATATTGACTTTTATTTTGTGTAGACTTTTTTTCTTTATAGTAAAACATCTTATAGCGAAAAAACATAGAGTTTTGAGGCAAATTAATTCCTGCCAGATTCTTTTCTTTTGTAATGGCATTGATAATCCCACTATACTTTAAATTAGCAATAACATAACCATTATCAATAATTTCAAAACGTTCAATTTTATTTAATTCAATATCTAAAAAAGCAGATAAATCAGAAATTGGCAAGTTATCTATCATTACCAGAAAAGGATATACACTTAAAGTGTGATTTTTATTGCATAAAATTGAAGGTTTTTGTTTTTTGTATTTGATTCTTATATCTTCAACTAATTCGAAAATAAACTCTTCTATATTAGGTAAGTTAATATAATCTTTTGTATATATTTTTTTATTTGGAGTCCCGTAAAAACTATGATATTGATTGGTGCTTGTATTGCTTGTGTCAATTGTTAATGAATCTTTAAAAACTTTAGTAATTTGAGCATTAATGCTTACTTCGTTTGCAATCTTTCTCTCGTTATCTGATAGTTTAAAATTTACTGGGTTTAATAGTACAGGTTTAGAACAGAAATCCTCATCAATTTCAATATTTAGCCTTAAATCGGTTTTAGCTGTATTAATAAAAAATTCTTGTTTACCTTCCATGTAAGGGAAATTAAAAAAGAATTCGCCACTATTATTGGTATAAAATCCTGAGAAATATGAATTTTTATTTAAATATGCAATATTAACAGAAGCATTTACTTCTGCTTGATGGGTTTTATTGTTTAAAATTTTACCACTAAGTGTTATTCCATTAATTTCCGGATAGTAAATGGCTCTATCAAATTCTGGGATTTGGTATACAAAATTAGGAGAATTATAGTCATAAATAGCTTTTGTTCCTTTTTTTATGACTGAAATGCAATATTCCTTTTCCTTTAAATTATATTTATTTGGCGTAATAGAAACAGTTACTTTTTCTTTGGGGGAGTAAGTAGGTTTATTTATTATTATTTCAACATCAAGCTTGTTTCGCGAAAAAGAATTTGGACGTATAATATTATTTGTATCAGGAGATTCATCAATTAAGGCAATGTTAGAATTGTTTGGATTAATAAGTATAAGCTTATGATAGGCATAAGTGTTTGTTGGGTAATTTCTCATCCATTTTGTATAAACTTTAATGAAATACACTCCGGTTAAAACCTCATTGGGGATATGAATTTTGCCAGCTGCACCACTTTTACTTAATGGGAATTTGGCTTGTACAATAGGATTACCATTCGGTTGTATTAATTCAATATACAAGACTGTGCTCCAGGCATTATCTAAATATTTATTTGTAAGATAGTTTGCTTTAAAATAAATATATTCATCAACTGAATACATAGATCTGTCAGTAAATAAAATTATTTTTTCCTGTAGTATACTCGAATTTACTTCAATTTCTTCTTGGGCATTAACCAAAATTGCAAGGTTAATAAATAAAAATGTTGGTATAATAAAAAGTAAATTTTTCATAAGTAAATTTAAATTAATCTTCCCAAAAAATAGGTTTAATATTTGTTCCGCCTTGTAACTGGCAATCAAAGCATTTTTTGGGAGCTGTTCCGTAGATTGGTATTCTAGAATCACCTATTTCCTTAAAACCAAGAAGGCCAAAATAATTAACTCCTGAGATATTAGATTTTTTATTAAGTGTATCAAGCTCACAATATTGATTAATAATAATATTACCTAATGGCCCCTTAAAAAAAACTCGTTTTTGAGTAAATGATGCAGCCCAAAAGAGGCCAAGAATTATTTCATCAGAATTATTTATATTGTAAATATTGCTTTTGGATTGACTAGGCTGCTTATCATATAATCCACCGGACTCATTAATAAAAAACTGATGCCTGTTCCAATATTCATACGCAACGTCGCTAAGTGCATATTGTTTTACCAAGAGGCTATATCCATAATTTAATTGAATACTAGATTTAGGCACATAATTTAAGGGGATCTTTTTCTTCTCGTTCAAAGATAAATTTTCGGTGGAAGAAGAGTATAATCCAACAACGGGAATTGTTCTCCAGCATTTGGAAATACTATCCTTTGGGGGATAAAAAAATGTTGTATCCACAGGAGAAATCTCACCATAAATTTTGTGCGTATGGTATTCCCATGTTTCTTCGAGTTTCCATCTGTATTTTCTGCTGAATCCGGAAGGGGCTTTTAAATCAAGATAGAATTGGAGCCCATTTGGATAATCTACCGAAGAAGAATGAAAAGATTCTTCCTCATAATAGACAATGTCAACGGGGCTGCTTTCCAGAATGGGTTCATAGCTTGATTCATATTCATTTCCATCAGGAGTATTCACTCTAAGCTTAAATTGACTATTGAAGTTAAGAAATTGTTCAGGAATTTTAATTTTGTAAACACCTGTTTTACTTTCTTCAAAGTGAAATTCTTGTTCAAATTCATTTATTGCCCACACCTCACAATTACCTATTGGATCATGGGATGAATTATTATATGGAGTAGATCTTGATATTGTAACAGTTTGAATGCTGTCACCTTTTATTATACTTCCGCTTATAACCAGGAGATCATTAAAATCGTTATGTTGAGGTTCATATTTCTCAATACAATTAGTAAATATTAGGCTTAAAAATATTATATATTTAATAATGAATAAATTCTTAATTAAGAACCAAGGCATTGATTTTTTATTTGAAGTTAATTCTGGTTTGGCTGCATTCATATTATTCGCTGGCATAATTTCCAAATTTAAAGTTCCAAGAAAGTGTAATTATTGGTTGAGCAAATATTGACAATTTATATCCTTGCAAATTACCTTCAGTAGATTCAAAATAAACTGAATAGGCATTTTTTCTCCCGGTTAAATTATAAATATTTAACATCCAGTAGCTATGTAACCATTTCTTTTTCCTCAGGTTACCTTCAAGATTAATAGAACAATCTACTCTGAAATAATCTGGGATTCTATATTTGTTGCGTTCAGAGAAGTGTAAAATTTCCTGGCCTTCGTGGTAATAAGTTGCTACAGGGTATGTTATGGGCCTGCCAGTACTATAAACCACGTTAATTGAAAAACTTAACCTTCTGTTTGACCTAATATTTGAAACAAAATTTATACTGTGAGGTTTATCATAATTCGATGGATAAGGTTTACCATAATTAATTTGTTCAGTAGGCAGAGAACTTTGTACTTGGATAGTTGATTTTGAATAGGTATAAGAAATCCAACCGGTTAAATTACCAGTATTTTTCTTAATTAAAACTTCAACACCATAGACCTTTTGCTTGCCTTGTAGTAAAAGCATTTCTGCAGGAATGTCTGATATAAAATCAATACCATCTCTGTATTCAACAATATTTTTACCCCATTTTTTATATGCTTCAAAAGATGTAATTATACCTTGCTTCGGAAAATCATGATAATATCCTATTGACAGCTGATCTAAAATGGGAGGTTTAAGGTATAAATCAGAAAGCTTCCATTGATCAGTTGGAGACATTGCAATTGTATTACTAAGCATGAAAATATATTGCCTGAGCCTGTTATATGAAGCCTTAATTGAGTTGTTTGTTCCTAATCGATAGTTAAGAGCTAACCTTGGTTCAAATCCGGAATAATTCTTTATTATTTCATTATTTTTAAAAGCAAGGCTGTCTCTAATATTGTTTGCATTAATTGGAGAGTCTGGAAAGTACTGATATACTGTTGCAGGTCCAAGTAATGCAAAGTAACTGTATCTTAGGCCTGCAAGTATTGTTAGTTTTGGTAATAAGGTAAATTCATCGGAAATATAAGCTGCAGTTTCAATGCCTTTTTCAACACCAATTTCTATAGGCAACCTAATTGATTCATCATTATATGGCTTAATGGTTCCTCTGTTAAGCTTATAAAATATACTATTACCACCAAATGATAGCTGATGATTTTTACTGGTTAATAGCGTAAAGTCAGTTTTTAATTCATAATGGTCAAGCTTATATTTTTGAGAATATGCTTCAGAAGGATTATTTTTATTATTATGCCCAAATCCATATTGACTAAATATGGTTGCGATGTCTGCATGTAAAGATTGCGAGAAAAAATGTTTTAAACAAACAGAGCTGCCTCTATTATAGTAGCTATAATCATCAGTTTTCGATAATGAAAACTGGTCGTTACTATTATATAGAAAAACTTTCAATATATTATTTTTATTAATCGTTGAATTTATACTTCCACTTAGATCATAAAATGATGTATTACTATTTTTGAGGTTTTCATCTTTCATTTTAGATAATAACCAATCAGAATAAGATCCCCTGTAGCTAAGTACAAATGAAGTTTTATCTTTTTTTACGGGGCCTTCGATTGCCAAATGCCCTGTTATTGGACTTATTCCTCCTTTACCAAAAAATTTCTTTTTATTTCCTTTCCTTGTTGAGATTTCAAATATTGATGAAACCCTGCCACCATATTTAGCTGGAATATTGCTTTTATATAATTCAAAATTACTTACAATATCAGAATTAAAGGCTGTAAAAAAACCAAATAAATGAGATGTATTATAAATAGGAACTTTATTTATGTATACCAGGTTTTGATCTGCAGTACCTCCCCTGACATATATTCCAGAACTACCTTCTCCTGCACTTTGGACACCAGGAAGCATTTGTGCAACTTTTAACAAGTCTTTTTCTCCAAGAACTACAGGAATCTCTTTAATATTCTTAACTGATAAACGTTCATATCCCATTTGCAATCCCTTAACATTATCAAGCTTATTTGCAGTTACAGTAACTTCTTTTAATTTCATCAATTTTTTTTCAAGAGGAATTGAGATATTGCCATTTGAGAAAATCTTTAAATAGAATTTTTTTTCTTTCATTGACATACAGTTTACCTCAACAAGATATGTACCTTTTTTTACTGCTAAGTTAAAATAACCATCTAAGTCACTGACAGCTCCTTGCCCTAATTCTTTTAAATATACCGTTGCTCCTATAAGTAACTCCCCTGTTGACTGGTCAATAATTTTACCCCTTAGAAAACAAGTTTTATTAGGAAAAGAGTTTTGTTGATTCCCAACTTCTATTAGTTCAAGATCAGCAATCTTTTTACTTTCAAGATATTTCTTTTCAATACTTGTCAATTCTTGTTTATTTTGGGGAGTGATATCTTTGGTTATGCCATAGTTTTCTTTATAGTCTGGAAGTTCTGTTATTTTCTCTCCTTTATAGATAATAATGTTCATGTTAGTATCTATATAATATAAATAATTAGTATGGCTAAAAACTTTATCTAAAATATTTCTTATTTCAATATTGGTTCCGGACACATTTATTTTTAGATTCTCTATCTCTCCCGGGTTATAATAGAATCTTACAGGGATTGATTGTTCAACCTTATGAACAAATTCAGTAAATGATATATTTACGAAAGAATCTGAGAGGGTGATAGGTTCTTCTTGAGCAATTGTGAATTGAGAAATTAAACAAAAAAAAAGGCCTAAGGAGAATTTATTCATAAGGCATTATATTGAGATCAATTAAAATTATTTATAACAAGTTCTTCACAGTATGTAATAAGGCCTGAAATGTGTTTGTCAGAAGAGTGTTTCAAGCTTATTTTATTTTCCTTAAAATATTTGAGGATAGTTTCTTTATATTCTTTGGGGAACAATTTCAGAAAATTTCTTTTAGACTTATAAGGCATTAATTTATCGTTAATGAATAAAAAATTTTTTTTCTGAGCATCATGAAAACGATATGCGCTAAAACTTACGTTATGATGAGATTCTGCCCTTTTCTTTTGCCAGGCATATAAGCATTTGATTTCTCCATCATAAATTATCTCGTAAAATTTTTCTTCGCTGTCAGGATAATGATATTTACGAAATAAGTGATTGCTAACTGAAAATTCAGAGATAAAACCCATAGGAGGAAGGAAAGCAAGAGGGGAGTATTTATAATTCATTAATACAAGACTTTCATTAAAAATATTATATTTTAATTTTATATCGTTATATGTTTTGTCATGAATTACAATATGTCCATTTTCAAAATCATTGCTTAAAAAGAATGGGTGGCCTAAATCTTTTTTGTAAGGATATTCGTAAAAATCACCATTCATCAGATTCTGATCTTCGCCATACATTTTTTTTATTTTTGTATAAACCTCATCGACAGATTCTGATTGAGCGTATGTTTTTTCGCATATACTCATATAGAAAATAAAACCAATTAGGAGAAATAAAAAAGAAGAAATGTGAATTTGCAATAGTTTCAATAAATAAATCATGAATAATTTTATTTCATGTTTTCTTAATAAGCAAATTACCGAAGATGCAAATATAAGATTAATTTGTAGTTTTCAAAATGAATGTTCTAAAGCCGTAATCTTATTCAATATACTTTGGTTGCTTATAAAAATAAGCAACCATATGAACTTAAAGTTTTATTGAAAACGGAATAAATAGATAAAAATTCCAATTAATGAAAGTGAAATCAATTGCAAAAAATAGGGATATCTATAATGTAAATAATAAATAATTAT
>DAOVYZ010000315.1 GCA_030635365.1 Bacteroidales bacterium | reverse complement strand
TTCTGATTTGTTTTTGGAACGGAGGGAATTAATCTTGGATTCTTTTTATAGGAGCCGGATTGCAACTCTTTTCATGAGTGATAACGAATAAATCCGTCTCAGCGCATTGCTGTAAACATTAATGAACCTAAAAGCTGTACATCAAGAACTAAAAGTAAAGCTAAAAGAACCCAATGTGATCCATCAATAACCAAAAATCGGGCAATTCAGAACTAAATTCTGACTATTCGGAACTAAATTTTATCTTCCAGGAACAGGTTCGATTAATGAAACTTTGGGTTCGGAAGCATAAACTTTGAGTTTCGGTGCCTAAAAAACTGAGATTTGCCTGCTATATTTTGAGTTCGCAGGGATATTTTATGCGTTTGGAGCCATCAAAAATAGGTTTTGAAACTAAAAAGATAAGTTTACTGTCCCAAATACCATAAATGCAAACAATAATTTACATACCCCACCCATTCACCGAATATAATAACTGTATTTCAGTTTCTGTTAGAGCCCGATTGTAAATATAAAAATCATCAATTATTCCTGAAAATGTACCGCTGGTTCCTAATCTGCCACCCCCTCCAATACTTTCTGAATAATAACCAATTATGGTATTTAAGTTTCCATTAAGATTATATACATCAATTTTATTCCCATTTAAATAATAATTAAGCTGAGCAGACCCATCATATACAATACACAAATGACTCCAATAATTATTCATAACTTCATAGCTTGTTATGTGATCGTCATAATAAGTTCGAAAACCAAAATAGCCCGATTCAACAGTAATTCTATTTAATCCCCTTGTTGAATTATTGCCATATTGAAATAATATGCTTTCATCGGAAATATCAGTAGGATTAACCCACAATGCAAAAGTTCTGGGAGTGTCTTCAGTGGGTAAAAAATCAGAAGGAATATTTATATAATCATCTACTGCATCAAATTGATATGCGCTATTTGGGTTACCAAATCTATCGGATACAAGAGTTGCCCCATAATTCGTACCATCGTTTCCATTTTCACTTTCATCATTAGCATTTCCATTAAAAGGATAATGAGCAACTAGCCCCTCGGTAGGAATAGTAATTTTCTCAATTTCCACAATTAGTGGGATACTTTCATAATACTTTAATTCGGTATTAGTTAATGTATCAATGTATGCCTGATATCCTATACTTTCAATTGTTAAAATGTAGCTTTCATATCCATCTTTTATAGTAACTATGTTATCTACAATAGAATCTAATTTTTGTGAATAAGAATAACTCCCATTAGTAATTGTTAAATCAGCAATTAATAATTGATCTGTTCCTAATTCTGATACATTTATTAGAAACTGGAATGTTTTGATTTCTACTATTGGAAAACGGATCAATCCGAAATCTTCGGGTTTAAGATTTTTTGTGCTTATTACTTCAATTTCCACAGCCCTGCTTTGCTTTTCTGTTACATTAAATAATACCGGTATGGGGTCAGTAACATTCTGAGCCATTAGTGACCCTTCAAGAGGGCTTGCATATATTACGCTGTCCAGGGCATCAATAATATAAAACTCCGTTACCTTATAAGCTCCGAACTGAAGTGCTATTTTTTTTGTAATAAAAGCATTACCCATTTTGTGGATATTCAATTCATATTGGGTATAGTCCGTTGGGCTTCCATCATTTTCTTGCACAGTTAAAATAACTTTATCAGCATTATTTAAATCATAAGATTGAGTACTTTTAAGCTCAGAAACACTTTGAGAGCTAATATTAAAACTCACTTCACCTTTTCCAATAATTTCAGATTCTTTTTGACATGCAAACCAAATCATGGAAATACCGATTACGCAGATTAGTGCGGTAACTTTTAAGACTTTTTTTTTCATAATACTTAGTTCTTAAGGTTATTAATAGAAATTATGTTAAGTTAAAATATTGCCTATGAATAATATAATTAATTAGTTTAAGAAACTATATATATTAAATTTAAACAATATAAGTATTCCGCAAAAGAATTTTTCACCTAAAATTCTTTAATATAGATATTTGGGTTATAAAATATAAGTTTTTCGCCAAGCAAAAGAGAGGAAGCATAAAATATTTATAATAGCTTGCCATATTTATACTTAATATAGGATATTAGTATTTTAAACCATATGCTTTGAATCATTTGGGAATTGTTATTTATTTGTAATTTGGTATTTAAACCTGCAAGGTTCAGCGAAGCTAATTTTGGAGTTATAATTTTTTAAATATGCCCGTAAACTCATTTATACTATACAATGGTGAATATCATTTTTGCGATGATTTTGGATTAAGCTATAAAAACAGGCCCTTTTGTTATGGCGATGGATTATTTGAAACCATGCATGCCAACGGAACCGAAATTCAGTTTTTTGATGACCACCTAACCCGCCTGCAGTACGGTATGGATATTCTGAAAATGAAGATCCCTTCAAAAATAGAATCAGGCCAAATTGAAAAAGAGATCATCAAACTACTCCATAAAAATAAGCTATATCAAGGAGTTCGGATCAGGTTAAGTGTTTTCAGAAACGAAGGTGGGAAATATACTCCTACCGATAATTCTGTTTCGTACCTTGTGGAAACCGAATATATTAAAAACGCCCATTACGAATTAAACAAGAAAGGTATTGTTATTGATATATTTAATGATATAAAAAAACCAATTAACCCGTTTGCAAATATAAAATCTTCAAACTCTTTGTTGTTTGTAATGGCCGGAATTTATGCCAAAGAGAAAAACCTTGGAGATTGTATTTTATTAAACGGAAAAAGCAATATCATAGAAGGTATTAGCTCGAATATTTTTCTTATAAAAGGTGATGCCATTTCAACTCCGCCCTTAAAAGATGGCCCTGTTGCCGGAGTAATGCGAAAGCAAATATTAAAAATTGCCGATTCGCATAGCCTAAATGTAAAATTTGAAACATCTTTAAATGAAACGGATCTGTTAAATGCCGACGAAATATTTTTTACAAATAGTATTTCAGGAATTAGATGGGTTTTAGCCTATAAAAACAAAAGATATTTTAATCATATTGCCCGCCAGTTCATAGATAAATTGAATTTTTTAGCCTTTAAATAATACCAGTTTGACATAAGGAGTATTCTTTAAAAATATAGATGCCAGTTATTTAGGCAACCCCTAATAATTACTTTTTATTACAAGTGGCTACAAAAAATCATTACTTCGTTGTCAGGAAAAATCTTTCCTCGACATAACTATTGCTATGCCTGTGGAATATTTTACCTTCCGCCTTGTACTGATCTTTTTCGCTCACTTTCATTTACAAAACCAATTATTAGAGGTTACCTTAGTTTGTTTTTTAGTGGGATTTTGAGTCTTTGTGTTTTGGTGGCTAAAAACTTTAAAATATAATGCCACTAAGACTCTAAAACACTAAGAAACACAAAAGAAGGCCAAAGATGTGGTTATTAATAACTTTTAGTTGAGCTTACGTTAAATTTAGTTCATTGCAGGATTTTCGGGGAAGTTTGCCCAGACTTTATATTTTTTCCCCAGGTTATTTAATGTTTTTTTCCAGATATCTTTATCTGCCAACATAATTCTTGAGGGATCAACCTTGGATACTAACCATGCATTTTCATTTATCTCTCCTTCAAGTTGGCTTGGGCTCCAACCTGAGTATCCCAGGAAAAACCGTACTTGCGATAGGTCAACTACACCTTCGCTAATTAGTATTTTTAAGGTATCAAAATCTCCGCCCCAATATATATTATCAATTACATGGACAGAATTTGGAATCCGCTCTCCTAATCTATGTAAACACCGAGAACTACCAGTAGCTACCGGTCCACCAACATAAACATCAGCATTAAAATCCGGAAAGTCAGCTAAAATCTCAGTAACGGGTAAATCTACAGGTTTATTTAATACAAACCCCACCGCCCCGTTTTCTGAATACTCTGTCAGAAGAATAACTGCCCGTTTAAAATAAGTGTCGGATAAAAGGGGTTCTGAAATTAAAACTCTACCTTGTTTGGGGGTAAGATTTTCATGTTTTATATTCAGAAAATCAAAATCAAGATACATTCCCATAATTCAAACATTATTAATAAAAATAAATAATCAAAACTTAATCGAATATTAATATATTAATCTGCTTACTATCAGACTATTTATACTCCCTAACAATTCTCTATTTAATTGTGATCCTTTATATAGATTAATTTTAATTAAACCAAAACAAACAAAGAACATCGAAAAAGTTAATAATTTCTTTTATTTTAGAGATGTAATTTTTAATAAAATAGTTGCTAATGAATTCCTTAAAAAAACTTTCGCTGTCAATTTTAGGCTTACTTTTTATTACCTTTTATTGTAATGCTAATGATTTACCCGAATATCCTAAGTTATCAACAAATGATGTGAGTGTTGAAATGACAAATATTATTGTTAAAGGAATTGAAACTGAGATTAAACTTCATTTTAAAAATCCCGAATTTAGAAAAGCCCTGGAAGGATACCCGGTAACCATACTTATAAATAATAAACCTATTGTTGCTCGTTTAGATAGAGGTACAGCAATATTCAAATATAAATTTACAAATAAGCAGGCATTTGAAATAAAAGTATCTGAATTTACATACTCAAAAGATGTTAATCCTATACCTTTATGGTTTTCGATAATACCTCCGTTAATTGCAATATTATTTGCTCTAATATTTAAAGAAGTATTTACTGCACTTTTTATTGGGATCTTAGTCGGTACAGCAACTATGTTTTGTTTCCAGGATACTGCATTAGTTCCGGCAATTTTTAAAGGAATGT
>DAOVYZ010000452.1 GCA_030635365.1 Bacteroidales bacterium | reverse complement strand
TTTAAAAACAATAAATAAAATTATTTTCAATCAAGATAAACATAGTGCATTTGTATTAAATCGTTTTCTCCTACGTGTGCAAATTAAAGCATTTGAGTTAGTTGAAAAATATAATATTGGTTTTAGCCAATTAGATGGGATATCAAGTAATATTATACCTGAGTTTGGATTATTTAAAATGATGGATTATGTTGGCTTAAAGACAATGTATAATTGCATTACAAACTATGTTGAAATGTACGATAATACAAAACAGTATATTCCTTTGCTGAAAGAGATAGACTCAAGGATTATTTCGAATTCTTATTTTTATGATACAGATAAGCGTAATGAGATATCAAATGAGATAAAAGAGGAAATTCAAAATACTTTGTTATCTGAAGTAAGAACTGTCTTTGATGAGTATTGTAAAATATATAGTTTTAATAAAATGATTTTTAAAGGATATTTAAATGACTTTTTAGGAGTTCAGATATAGTTATGTTAATGTCCAAATTATCAATTATTTTGTTAATTTTGGGATGAAATATTTGAGTTTAAAATCGATTGAAATATAAATGGTAGAAAAGGTTGTTGTTACAGGCTTAAATATGCTTACAGCATTAGGACTTGATTGGGAAGAGACATGGGAGAAAATACAAAATGGGAAAAGCGGGGTTAAAGAAATTTCTCTTTTTGATACTTCAGAAAATCAGACAAAGATTGCAGCGGAATTACCATCTGAATTTGCGGATAAGTCAACTTCGTTAATAAAAAAGCGTATTTCTAAGCAAATGACTCGTGTTACCCAAATGTCATATGTTTGCGCTATAGAAGCAATTGAAAAGCACGCAATTGATTTTGATAAATTGGATAGAAAACGAGTTGGTGTAATTATGGGAGTTGTAAATACAGGTGATTCAAGCACTGAACAAGGGACTAGCTCTAAAAATATGGTTGTTAAACGTATGAATAACGCTATGCCTGCTTGGATTGGAATGCATTATAATCTTGAAGGCCCAAACTTTACAACATCTTCTGCTTGTTCATCATCGGCTTTTGCTATTGCGTTGGGATATGATACTATTAAATCGGGCCGTGCTGATATGATGATTGTTGGTGGGGCTGATTCAATAATAAATAAAGAAGAAATAGAAGGTTTTAATGAAATATATGCTCTTTCATTGGCAAATGGCCAACCAGAGAAAGCAAGCTGCCCATTCTCTAAAAATCGGGATGGATTTGTGATAGGAGAGGGAGCCGGTATTATGATATTGGAGTCGGAGGACTCAGCAAAAGCACGTGGTGCAAAAATATATGCAGAATTAGCAGATTATGCATTTACCAATGAATCTTATAATATTATGGCACCAAAGCCTGAGGGAGAGGGAATGGCTGATACGATGGAACAAGCAATTAATAATGCCGGGATTTCAAAAGAAGAGGTAAGTTATATTAATGCTCATGGTACTTCGACTATGCTAAATGATCTTTATGAAACACAGGCGATCAAAAGAGTTTTTGGAGAGAAGGCATATAAAATACCTGTATCATCTACAAAATCAATGACAGGGCATACAATTGGTGCTGCCGGAGCAATTGAAAGTATTATTAGTGTATTAGCAATTAAGGATGGTGTAATACCACCAACTATTAATCTCAATGAAACAGATCCTGAATTAGATTTGGATTATGTTCCTAATAAAGTTCGAAAACAGGATTTAAATGTAGTTTTGAGCAATTCTTTTGCCTTTGGGGGGCATAATGCAACGCTTGTTTTTAGGAAGTATAGTTAGTTTTGAGAATGGCAGGCAGGTTCAAAGTTTGTTTATTACATAAAAATTTTATGAAATATAGATTAACAATATTAAATCTTTTATCGGGCTTACTTCTTATAGGTACAGTTATCTATACCATATCTAATTATAGTGAATTAGATATGGGTTTAATGTTAATGATTACCTTTATAATAATTGCTGTTGCAGGATTATTTGTTGATTTTTTACTTCAAGCATTAACCCGAAATTTAAAGCCTAAGAAAAGACTATTTGTTCGAAATGTACCTGTGCTGTTAATTGTAGGAATAATAATAATAGTTTTTATAAGTAATTTAGCTCATGATATAAAAATTCGTAACGTGCCTGATGATTATACCGGGGCTATTGGAATTGCTTATAATGTTCCGAATGTACCTAAATTATCAGCTAATGGTTTTAAAATTGATTTTCCGGCAAACGGAATAATCCTTACAAGTTCTGAAATTGAGGAATCAAATGATTTGTCGGAAATATCTTTTTTAAGAAAAAACGGTTCAGGTATTTTACCCTCCACCGCATATTTTAAAAAAGATGGTTCTGATGAGGTAATGATAGGAGCATGGAAAGGTTCGTTTTCCGAAGAAGTTATATACAATTGTAATGGAACTGAGGTAATAATTAAAGTAGTAATGTTGGGAAAACAATCCGAAGAAGAAAAAGCCATTCTGAAACTCAGTGAAATAAAAGAGAAATTAGGAGAATACTGCAATTAGCTTGAAGTTGTAGCGTAATAATATTTATTCAAGTGTTGTGGTTGATATTCAGGACGATATACAAACATATAACACTTAAGCATCGTTTTCGGCTATCGCCGAATATCCCGAAAAAGCGGGACAAGTTGTGCTTTATGTTGAACTAAACCTGTTTTTTGTGCTTTCGTGTTTTGGTGGCTATTATTTTTCCGCCATAAGAATTCTAAATCACTAAATATCACAAAATAATATATATCCACATTATTCTACATAAGAGCCTCATTATTTACCAATCACTACTTTTTTCTCTTATCAATAAAAACAATCGGTTTACGTTTTAGTTCGGGAAATTTTACTTTATTTATTGATTCTTTAGATTCAAACTGAATAGTTGGTGCTACTCTTAATTTTGCCCTGAAATGATCTTTAATTAATTTCTCGAAATTATCGGGTGTATGTCCGTTTGTTGCAATCCTGATTAAAATATCATCCGTTCCAATTTGATTTGTCGATACTTCAATAATATAGTTTTCAACGTATTCCATATCATTTAAAATATCGTACAATGCAGGCGGATATAAGGTAGTACCTTTATATTTGATCATTTCGTTTTTCCTGCCAATTACAGGACCCAGCCGCATTGAGTTTCTTCCACAAGCACAAGGTTCGGTAAAATGCTGAACTACATCGCCTGTTTTAAAACGAATCAATGGCATCCCTTCCACGCCAAGTGTTGTAATAACCAATTCGCCTGGTTCACCTTCAGCAACCGGATTATTATACTCATCAACAAATTCAACAACTAATAATTCAGGATGATGATGACTACCATTTTCGTGACCGCAATCGGCAAAAGCAGCACCCATTTCTGTTGATGCATAAGTTGAATATAGTTT
>DAOVYZ010000273.1 GCA_030635365.1 Bacteroidales bacterium | reverse complement strand
TGATTTGGCATTAAACAATAGGCAAGGATATCACAGTATGGATAAAGATACTTTCTAACTTTAGCAAGAAAAAACAAATAGTTATCTCGACTAAAAAATATTTGTTGCCCATTATTTCCTTTATTGTAAAGATGATATATTAAGTCTTTTTCTATCATAAAAATTATTTTCGATTCTAGTTATCCGTGGCACCGTTTAAAACGGTGCCACGGGTAAAAATTAATTATTTCTAAACTAATTGTTTTTATTTCTAGCCAAAGAAAAAAACACCCCGATAAAACAAAGTATTGCAAAAACAATAAATATTGTCTTAATACTAAGCATAAAATCTGTATAATTTGATGGTTTTATCTCTTCTTTTCCAATAAATATAGAGAAAATCATCATAGCAATTCCCATACTCGACATTTGCCCTATTAAACGCATTGTTCCAACTGTTCCTGAAGCCAGTCCATAATACTTTTTTTCTACAGAACCCATAATTGCATTGGAGTTTGGCGAAGAAAATAAAGCATATCCAATACCGAATAATACTAATATTGCTACAATATGCCAAATACTTGTATTTTCTTCAATAAATGTTATAATAAATAAACCTGCAGATATCATTGCCATTCCTACAGATGCAACTTTTCCGGGATTAATTTTGTCTGACAGCTTACCGGTAACAGGAGAAAATACAGCCATAAGCAAAGGTTGTACAACCAGTATTTGACCTGCTTCCTGCGGATCATATCCCTTGATATATTGTAAATATAAACTTAATAAAAATCCAATTGCAAATGTTGCACTATAATTTATTAGTGCTGCATAATTAGAAAAGGCAAAAACTCTATTTGATTTGAATAACTTAATATTTATTACAGGAAATTCCAGGGTGTTTTCGAAATAAATAAAAATAATTATTCCTACGATTCCAAAAAATGTAAAAATCAGGCCATTAATTTCCGGTAATAAACTAAAACCATACATTAACGAAACTATTGAAAACCCATAAATCAAAGACCCTTTCCAGTCAAATTTTTCTCCTTTGGCATCAGCCCATTCTTGTTTTAAATATATCAGGCTTAAAATAATTGAAATCAAGCCAAGAAGGGCAGTAAAAAGAAAGATACCTTGCCAACCCTGGTTTTTGGTTAAAAAGCCACCAATAAAAGGGCCTAAAGTAAGTCCTAAATATACAAACGCGACAACAATTCCTAATGCCCTACCTCTTTTTTCTTTGGGAAAAACAGATGTGATTATTGCCATTGCAGTACCAAATATCAGGGCACTTCCTATTCCTTGAAAAGTTCTCCAAAAAATAAGGAGCTTAATATTAGGAGAGTATGCACAAAGAAATGAAGTGATAGTAAAAATTATTAATCCTATAATAAAGATTTTTTTTCTTCCCAAGATATCCGCTAATCTTCCAAATGGTGCTAAAAATACAGCTGATGCTAACAAATATGAAGTAGCAACCCAACTTAATGTTACAGCATCAGGCGAGAATTGTTTGCTAATTGAAGGTAATGCGATATTTGTTGCTGAACCAATAAACGGGGTTACAAAGGCAGCAAAAGATGTTACAATCAATACAGCCCTCTCAAGTGCTTTGTTCGGGTTTAACATATTTATGCTTTATTCTTACTATCAATTATTATTGTAACCGGGCCATCATTTTCCAAATTCACTTTCATGTAGGCTCCAAACTCACCGGTTTTAATTTCTTTACCAAGATCATTTTTTAATTGGGCTACAAATTTTTTATACAAAGGGATAGAGATTTCAGGTTTGGCAGCGTATTGATATGAGGGCCTATTCCCCTTTTTAGTTTTGGCGTGTAATGTAAACTGGCTTATAGTTAGAGTTTCTCCATTTATATCTTTTACTGATAAATTCATTACCCCTTCATTGTCATTAAATATTCTTAATTGGGTAATTTTATTGCTTAGCCATTTAATATCTTCATCGTTATCAGTCTCTTCGATACCAACAAAAATTAATAAACCTTTTTGAATTTCAGATTTTATTTTGTTCTCGACAGTAACTGATGCGTGATTTACTCTTTGAATAACAACTTTCATAGAATGACTTTCTTAGTAATATTGAATTCTAAAGGTAAAATTAAGGAATTAAACCCAATATATGCATTTGAAAAATTGTAAATGAACTAAATGAAAGCTAATATGGTATTTTTGAAGATTGTAACTAAACTTTTCGGGTTCAGCGAGTTCCTAATGTACAGATTGAAAAAGTGTTGACTGCTAAACAATTTATGATTATTATGATATCTTATACATAATGCGAGTTAAACTTATTCTTCTTAACCAGAAATTAAAATATTGTATTATGCTTAGAAAAGAAAACAAGCTACCTCATTTAATGGGTAGCTTGCTAAAGAGAGATATTAGAATTTATTTTTTATTGAAACAAATCATCGCCTAAATTTGTATCTATTTCTATAGACTCAATTTTTAGTTCCATATTTTGTACTCCAGAAACTTTTACCAAAAAAGGATACTTTATCCCGTTAACTTCTTGGTATTCTGTATAATTTTGTGTTTGGGTAAATTCTCCCTGTGGCGTAACAGTAGTTTGTTTCGATTGAACTTTTAATCCTGACTCAAAGTCATAGTAATCATAAATAGTTTGGCCTGTAGGATTTACAACTTTAATTTTATAGGTGTCCTTTCCTTCTACTTTTTCAATAGCTTCTAAAGTTGTTATTACGCCCAACGCTTCATATTTTAACTCAACATTTAAAGCTGCATCAATTTTAAGATTCTCAAGATCGTCTCCAATAATTTCTTGTTCTCCCTGCATTCCTTTCATAATTGCCCGTTCACCATCAAAAATCTGTTGCATCATAACATTACCATTCATTGACATGATCATGGCATACTTATTTGGAGCTTTTTTATACGTTTTTTGATTAATCTCCATACCATTCATATTAGCAGATCCAATTTTTGTAATATCATTAATTTTTTCAAGATTTTCTCTGCCGCCTATGGCTTTTATATAATTATCAATTACAGTTTGAGCTGTAACTCCTTCAGCAATAGGTTTTGCATCATTTTTTATAGCATTGCCATACACGTCAAATAATTCAACTTTTCCTGTACTACTGAATTTTTTAAGAGGCTCAAAAATTTTATTTTTATCACCTACCACAACTATAATTGCTTGTTCCGGATCAATATATTTATTAGAAACTTCCTGGATTTGTATTTTGGTTACAGCTTCAATTTTTTCCATGTAGGTTTGATAGTAATCCTTAGGGAGATTATATTTGATAGTATTATAAGCATAACGAGCAATTGTTTCTGGTTTTTCTAATCCCCTGGCAAAACTTCCCATTTGGATATTTTTAAACAAATCAAAAGTTTCGTTACTAACAGACTCGTTTTTCATTCTGTTCATTTCAATTATGAATTGATTAACAGCGTCTTCAGTAACATCTGTTCCTACTTGTGCAATGGCACTAAAAGATCCGACAAGTTGATTTTTAGACATTATTGAATATGCACCATAAGTATAGCCTTTGTCTTCACGAAGGTTTGTTATTAACCTGGAGGAGAAAGTACCTCCTCCCAATATATTATTAGCCAACATTGCTTTTATCGCATCTTTGTCACCTGTTTTTAAATTTATAGGATATGTAATAATAATATAAGATTGTACAGCATCATCTTTATGTACTAATGCAACTCGGGTTCCAACTGTTTTATTCGGGAATTGGTATTCATGTTTTGGAACTGATGCTTTTTCCCAGGTGCCAAAATATTTTTCCACATCCTTTTTCGCATCCTTTAAGCTGATATCACCAACAATAACCAAATATGATGCATTTGGTTTATAATATGTATTGTAATAATTAACCAAATGGGTTCGTGTAATTTTTTCAACAGTTTCCTCAGTTGTTATCTCAGCATAAGGATGGTTAGAATTACGAAGTTTTTGACCTACTCTTTGTGCAATAGATGCAGGATTTGTTTTTGATGCTGCCAATCCCGACAATATTTGTTTTTTTGATTTGTCAAGTTCTTCTTTGGGGAACGATGGATTTAATAAAACATCAGAAAATAATTCTAAGAATTCTTTTTTATACTTTTTTAAAGTTAATCCCGAAATTTTATTCGTAGAAGTATTCAAATTTGCCCCAATGAAATCAATTGCTTCGTCAATTTCCGCTTTTATTTTATTTTTAGTTCCTGTCCTTATTAAATCTCCTGCCAAAGAAACATATCCTACGGCATCCATTTCTTTAACCGGATCAACATCAACAATTAATTGATAAGAAATACGTGGCACTTTATGGTTCTCAACAACAATAACTTTTAAACCATTGTCTAAAGTAAATGTTTGGTATTCTTTAATTTTGAATTCAGGAGCCGGGCCTGGGTTTGGCCTTATACTTCTATCGAGTTGCGCATAAAGAAGGTTTGATGATAAAACGATAGAAATTAGTATTATAATTAATTTTATCTTTTTCATAACTTTAATAGTGTTTTATTATTTATTATTGTTGAGATTTTGGCAAATAATACAATACTACACGATTATCTTTCCTAAAATATTTTTTAGCAACGCGCATAATATCTTCTCTAGTAACATCAAGATACTTGTTAATTTCAGTATTAATTAAATTAGCATCTTTATGATAAATGTAATTGATAGCTAAATTATATGCTCTACTTTGTAAAGATGCATTAGCATTAACTGCATTAGCTTCGTATTGGTTTTTCAATTTTTGCAGTTCTTTATCAGAAATTAGTTCGGATTGTACTTTACTAATTTCCTCATCAATTGCTTGTTCCAGGTCTTTCAAATCAACACCCATATTAGGTAAGGCAAGGGCAAATGTTAAACCTGCATCTTCATATGGAAAAGGAAATGACATTGCTTGCATTGCAAGTTGCTTTTCATCAACTAATACTTTATAAAAACGAGAACTTTCACCACTTGATAATAACGTAGCTAACATATCAACTGCATAGAAATCATCGGTTCCATTTTTAGGTGTATGGTAAGCTTGAAAAATAGCAGGAAGTTGAATATTATCATAAACAGTATCCCTTATTTCATTATTTTTTAAGGGTTCAATTTCTTTTGACCGGTATATTTCCTTTTTGCTTGAAGGAATATCGGCATAGTATTTTTCTATCAGTTTTTTAGTATTTTCAAAATCAATATCACCAACTATAGTTAAAACAGCATTGTTGGGGGTATAAAAATCTTTATAGAAATTCTTATAATCAACTTCTGTTGCTGCCATTATATGTTCTGCACTTCCAAGAACTGTCCACTGATAAGGATGAACGATATAAGCTCTTTTTGATATTTCTCTTTGAAAACTCATATAAGGTTGATTTTCTTCCCTTTCTTTGATTTCTT
>DAOVYZ010000487.1 GCA_030635365.1 Bacteroidales bacterium | reverse complement strand
CTGCAGGAGATAATGAACTAAAGCAAGCTTTGATTAACTACAAGGAAACCCTAAAATCAAAAATTGTTAAAGCCAATGAAGATTTAGCAAAAATTAAATTTGATTATAAAACAAATTAGTTTCTAATAAAGGGCTGTCAAAAGTTATTGACAGCCCTTTGCAATTATTCTTATTTTTAGATTTTGGTTTTCTGTTTGTAATTATAAACCCTCTCTTTATTTTCTATTTCTTAATCAACAATTTTCCATGCAATACCATATTTTTATATTTTACCTGTACAATATAAATGCCTGTTTTCCAACCAGTAGTTTGGATTACTGTATTTTTACCTTTTAATTTAGTCTTTTTCTTTTTTAACCCTTGAGAATTATTATATACCTCAATTTCCCATTCTGCATTCTTATCAAATTCCAGTTCGCTTTTTGACTCAATACTAATTGTAGTTTCGTTGGTAGCCGGGTTAGGCGAAAACATAAGTTCGAAACTAAAACCAAAAAAATCACGATATCCCTCAGCAAAGTTGCTCCAACCACATTCTCCATTTTGTTTTAACATAAAGATATAGGTTCCTTCAACCGGTGCCGTAAAATATATTTTCTTCCCATAGGCCACCGTATAATCATAGCCAAGATTTGCCCAGGCAGGAGGGTACTAATTTGTGCATTGCTTACAAAAAATATAAGACTCAAGGCTAAAACAAAAAGTGTATTTTTCATTGTTCTAAAGGTTTATAGAGTAAAAAAAGCGTTTGCTTGTCATAATAAAGAGCTAAACCCTTGTTTGTAATTGCATAGGAGTGTACTTTATGTATGGCATTAACATAATCTTGTCCATCAAAAAGTTCGTTGATTTCAGTACCTCCCCAATTAGTAAAATTCAGTTCGTGAGATGAAACATTCAGTTGGTAAGAGCCCCTGATATTATTTGTTGAAGTCCAGCCGGTAACAATGTCATTGGCATAAAAGCGTAAAATATAACAACTGTCTCCTTCGGGTTCAGCCTTTTTTAGAGTATTAGAAGTAGAATTTCCAAAACCTATTAGTTTCCACGAAGTTCCACTTAATGGATTATTATCATCTACATCATCTCTCTCACAACTAAAAGCTGTAAAAACAATTATTCCGCACAGGAATAAAATTTTAATTAAGTTTCTCATAATATTTTTATTTTTAAGGGTTTATAAATTTATTTTCAATATAAATATAACGTTATTTTGGTTAAAGCAAAAAGGGTAATTTATTTTTATTTAGACTCGTAACTTATTATAAAGATGTCAATAAGAATTAATTGGTTGCACATTCAATAAAAAAATCGGACCCTTTAATTCGATTTTTCAATTCACAAGATTCTAAACAGCTTGTAATTTAAAAATGGTTTTATTTTATAATTGCTAATAAATTGTATCTTCATAAATTGTTTTATCAAAATTCAGGTCAATATGAGCTTAACTCCCATTCATAAAAGGTTAATCTTGATTTTTTTAATTTCTATATTCGGTATAGATAATACGTTTTCTATTCATGACCCTAAAATGGAAGGGGGGAAAGCAGCAGCAATGGCTAATACATCAGTCACCCTTACAGACATATGGTCAATTTACCATAATCAGGCAGGTTTAGCTTATCTTGAAAATATATCGGTGGGTGTATTTCACCAATCCGGTTATATTAAAGAACAAAATATGCAAGGCATTTCTTTTGCCTTGCCAACCAAAACCGGAACCATAGCTGCATCATATTCTTATTATGGTTTTTCGCAATACAACGAAATGCAAGCAGGACTGGCTTTCGGGAGAGCTTTTTCAAAATATTTTGCTGTTGGGATACAACTCAATTATCTAAATACACATATTACAGGAAATTATGGTACAGCGAATTCTATAAACTTTGAAGTTGGTATCTTATCTCGTCCTATTGAGAATTTATTTATTGGTGTACATGTTTATAACCCATCCAGAAGCAAAATGGGTGATGAAAAAATCCCGACAATATTTAATTTAGGTGTCAGTTATTTATTCTCCGAAAAGGTATTATTCGGAGTGGGAACGGAAAAAGATTTAAACCATGACCCTATTTTCAAAGCCGGCATTGATTATAAAATAATAGATTATGTTTCTTTACAAGCAGGAATATCGACAAATCCAACAAGATACTCTTTTGGGATTGGATTTCATTACATTAAAATTAATGCACATATAGGTTTTTTAAATCACCAAACTCTTGGATATACTCCATCCTTTACTTTAAGTTATGGTTTCTAAAAAAATCTATATAATATTTATTGCACCTATTTCCCTGCTTTTTTGCATGTGTAATTATTCATATGCCCAACAAAGCCCAATGCCAAAACTGACTCTGGAAGATATTATTGAGAATATAGCCAGTAATACTGATACTGAACTAGATTATTCCAGCTTATATGATGACTTAAATTTTTTCTTAAACAATCCTATAAATCTAAACAGTACTTCCAAAAAGGAATTGGAAAAATTACACATTTTGAATGATTTTCAAATTAAAAGTTTGCTAAACTATATTCAGGAAAATGGGAAAATGTTATCTATTTATGAGTTACAATTAGTTTATGGATTTAGCATAAACGAAATTCAGAACATTCTACCATTTGTTACAATTTCTGATTCTCATGTAGATACACAGCTAAATTTAATGAATGCATTTAGATATGGAAACTACCAACTTTTTATTCGAGGGCAGGAAATTCTGGAAGAACAAGCCGGTTACGCAAAGTACGGCACTGTCGTTTTTGCCGCTTATGATGAACCGGATTCCATAGGCAAGAAAATCGGTATCGAATTCGATAATCCGCTTAACGACGATGATTTTCAATATGTCACATGGAGCGCAATGG
>DAOVYZ010000324.1 GCA_030635365.1 Bacteroidales bacterium | reverse complement strand
TTGGCTGGAAAGAAGTTGAATACGAGGTGGTCAGGGATAATAAGGATAACTGCATTGTCGTCTGCTCAATGGAAAATCTGGACCCTCTTGGAATTCATACAGGTGAAAGTATTGTAGTTGCACCTTCGCAAACACTTACTAATACAGAATATCATAAACTACGATCACTTTCTATTAAAATAATTCGTCATATTGGAATTGTTGGAGAGTGTAATGTCCAATTTGCACTAGACCCTGATTCTGAAGATTATCGTGTAATTGAGGTAAATGCTCGATTATCTCGATCAAGTGCTTTAGCCTCAAAAGCTACCGGATATCCACTAGCTTTTGTAGCAGCTAAGTTGGGATTGGGTTATGGATTACATGAATTGAAAAATTCAATTACAAAAACTACGACAGCTTGTTTTGAGCCTGCATTAGACTATGTAGTTTGTAAAATTCCTAGATGGGACTTAAATAAGTTCATAGGAGTGTCTAAACAAATAGGTAGCAGTATGAAGAGTGTGGGAGAAATAATGTCGATAGGAAAGACATTTGAAGAAGCAATCCAAAAGGGATTACGAATGATCGGACAAGGTATGCACGGGTTTGTGGCAAATAAAGATTTAAAGATTGGTGATATTGATAAGGAACTTTCAGAACCTACGGATAATCGCATATTTATTATAGCTGCTGCTATTCAGAATGGGTATTCTGTTGAAAAGATACATGAACTTACAAAAATTGACAACTGGTTTTTATATAAGTTAAAAAATATATATGACCTGGAAACACAATTAAGTTCTGTAAATGGATTTAAAAATTTACCATATAAAGTACTATTAAGGGCTAAACAATTAGGATTTTCTGACTTTCAATTAGCACGTTTATTATTCAAAAGTAGTGATGATGAGATTGAATCTGATTTATTAAAAGTGCGTGAATATAGAATCAAAAACAATATTGTGCCATTTGTGAAGCAGATAGATACATTAGCTGCAGAGTATCCGGCACAAACTAATTACCTGTATTTAACTTATAATGGATCTGAGCATGATATTGATTTTGTAAATGATAAAAAATCGGTAATTGTTCTTGGTTCAGGGGCATATCGTATAGGAAGTAGTGTTGAGTTTGACTGGTGTAGTGTAAATGCCATAAGTGGAATTAAGAAAAATAACTACAGGTCGATAATGATAAATTATAATCCGGAAACAGTTAGTACAGATTATGATGTTTGTGACAGATTATATTTTGATGAACTGACTTTTGAACGTGTACTTGATATTATTGATCTTGAAAATCCTAAAGGCACAATTGTTTCGGTTGGAGGTCAAATACCTAATAACCTTGCTTTACGATTAGATAAATTAGGAGTGGAGATATTAGGTACTTCAGCAAAAAGTATCGATAATGCTGAAGATAGGCACAAATTTTCAAAAATGCTCGATGACCTAAATATAGATCAACCAAGATGGAAAGAGCTTACGAGTATTAATGAAATCTATAAATTTGTTGATGAAGTTGGTTTTCCTGTTTTGATAAGGCCATCGTATGTACTATCTGGTGCAGCAATGAATGTTGTTTCAAATAAGGATGAGTTAGAACATTTTCTAACCCTTGCTGCTAATGTTTCTAAAAAGTACCCTGTTGTAGTATCGGAATTTATTGAGCAAGCCAAAGAGATTGAAATGGATGCTGTGGCAAAGGATGGAGATGTAATAGCTTATGCTATCTCTGAACATGTAGAATTTGCAGGGGTTCATTCTGGAGATGCTACTATAGTGTTCCCAGCTCAGAAAATATATATTGAAACGATTAAACGCATTAAAAAAATTACACGTCAAATTACAAAAGCATTAAATATTACCGGGCCTTTTAATATTCAGTTTTTAGCAAAGGATAACGATATAAAAGTTATTGAATGTAATTTGAGGGCATCAAGGAGCTTCCCATTTGTTTCGAAAGTTCTTAAAACAAATCTGATTGAATTGGCAACGGATGCAATGTTGGGATTAGATGTTAACAAGCCACAAAAATCAATTTTTGACTTGGATTATGTTGGTGTTAAAGCCCCACAATTTTCATTTTCCAGATTAATGAAGGCTGACCCCGTATTAGGGGTAGAGATGGCATCGACAGGTGAGGTTGGGTGTATTGGAGAATCATATTATGAGGCTATTTTAACTGCAATGCTTTCGGTAGGGTATACCATACCAAAGAAAAATATCATGATTTCTTCAGGCCCTCCTCGATCAAAAATTGAATTATTACAAAGTGCCAGAATGTTAAACGATAGAGGGTATAATCTTTATGCAACCGGGGGGACTCAGAAATTTTTGGAATTACATGGCATTCCAGCTACAGTATTACATTGGCCTGACGAAGATAAAAAACCTAATATATTAGATTTTCTAAAAGCTAAAGAAATAGACTTGGTAATCAATATTCCTAAGGACCTGTCAAAAGATGAATTATATAATGATTATACAATAAGGCGCAGTGCCATTGATTATAATATACCATTAATTACAAATGCACGTTTGGCGAGTGCTTTTATTTATGCTATTTGTAGGTATACGCTTGAGGATATTGCTATAAAAAGTTGGAATGAATATTAGTTAATGATATAAAAGGCATGCACAATCCTTAACTCAATATTTTTCGGGGATATAATTAGGGGCAATATAGAACGGTATTAAATAATCATAATATTCATTTAACATCCTCAATCAATTCCTGTATTGCGGGTGTAGATTTTATTTGGAATTTACCCTTTTCATCATTATAAATAAAATATGCTTCAATTCCGGGTAGCTGTTCTACCAGCTTACAGCTTTTTTCTAATCCCATAACCATAAATACGGTGGCATATGCATCTGCGGTAATGCAATCGTTAGCAATAACTGTTGTGCTTAACAAAGTATGGTTTACAGGATACCCATTTTTAGGATTTATTGTATGTGAATATTTTATTCCGTTTTCTTCATAGAATTTTCTATAGTTCCCGGAAGTAGCCAGAGATTTATCTGATAATGTTACAATAGCCTGAAGGTTTTCTCCCGGAACAAAATTGTTATCGAAGGGTTTATCAATTCCAATTTTCCATTCTTTTCCTTTACTATTTACTCCTTTTGTCTTTACTTCTCCTCCAATTTCTACCAGGTAATTTTCAACACCTTTCTTTTCAAGAAATTCTGCAATAATATCAACTGAATATCCTTGTGCAATGGCATTAACATCAAGCATTATTCTAGGATCTGATTTTATTATAAGAGTATCTTTTAGGTCAATTTTATTTAAGCCTGTAAATTTAAGAATACTGTCAATTTGGGCATTGGTTGTCTTGCCTCTTTCAGTTAAACCAAATCCCCACAAATTAACTAATGGAGCTACTGTAATATCAAATGCTCCATTGGAGATCTTATAAATTTCTTTTGCTTTTTTAAAAACAACCCTAAAGTATTTATCTGTATTGTAAGACTCGTTTCTATTAATTTTTGATATTAATGAAGCTTTGTTATATACGGACAATGATGAGTCAAACTCAGCTAGTATATTTTCTATTTCATCGAAGTAGTTAATATTATCTTCACTTTCATAACTTATGCTATAAGTAGTTCCTTGCGCAAAACCACTAAAATTTATATAATTCTTTGTTTTTTTAGCACAATTACATAATAATATGCATATACCTAATACCAATGCTATTTTTTTCATGCCTATTTTGTATTAGTGGTTTTACTATTAAATTCTTAACGAAGTTAAAGATTTCTAATATAAAAAATATTTTAAGCTAATCTGTTTTTATTTAATGTTATAAAAGAGGATATACAAAAAGTCTGGTTGTTGTCTATATTTTTGCTTCGCAAGAGAACTTCTCTCATGACCGTAGGGAATAAAAGTTCGATAAACCTGTCTGCCGGCCAATGTCAATAAGTTAAAGAATAGCATATACTATTTAAAATAGCCACAGATTCACAGATTTTAAAAAAAATTGAAATCTGTGAATCTGTGGCGAATTAATGTTTGTTAATTTATTCATCATTTATATTATTTTTTTATAGCAGGAGTTGGAAAATCTGGTGGTGTAACGCTAATTTCCTTCTGCTGATCTAATAATTTTAATGCCTCTTTTACTGCACGTTCAAGTTGTGGATCAATTCCTTTTGAAAGGGATATTGCATCCTGTTCTACTTCTATATCCGGAGGAATACCTGCATTTTCACCTACCCACTCATTGTTTATAGGATCAAAAACAGCATTGTCAGGAGCAGTTATACCTCCACCATCTACTAAACTATAATGTACCGATGATTTTACTAAACCACCCCATGTTCTTTTACCAATTAATGGGCCTACCTTCTGTTGCCTGAATACCCAAGGGAAGAAATCTCCACCTGATCCTGCCATTTCGTTAATAAGAAGAACCTTAGGCCCTATAATCCCTGCTGGTAATCGCATTGGCTTACCATTAGGTACTTCATTTGTAAGAGAGGCTCTTAAACTGCGGGTCATAAGGTCAACCATGTAATCATCTAACAGTCCACCGCCATTAAATCTTTCATCAATTATAGCTCCTTCTTTATCTTGTTGTGCGAAATAATAACGATTAAAGGATATAAAACCATTATTAGAGGTATTAGGAACCCATATGTATGCTAATTTCCTGTTTGATAATTTATC
>DAOVYZ010000320.1 GCA_030635365.1 Bacteroidales bacterium | reverse complement strand
GGAACGGGTTTTCACGCTTTACATCCCATAATCCAACACTCATTCATGTAACCTGCTTGCCGGTTTAACTGCCTTTGGCGTGCCAGGCTTGGTTTACTTCGCTTTTGCATGAACTCCTCTCATGACTGAAAGGAATAATAATTCGGGTTAATTTTCTATTATAGCTATATCCCAAATATTAAGAAATATTAACTGAATTATACGGTTCATCTTATCGTAATTCAATTTATCAGGGGTATCGCCTGGTGTATGATAGTCACGGTGTAGTGCAGTAAAATACGCTACACTACTAACACCTTTTTTTACGAACGAATAATGATCTGAACCATAAGTCCATAATGTTTTATCTTTTGGGTCTGGTTTGGTATTAACAATCAAATTTGTATATTCTTTGTTTAAGGTTTCAATATTCTTAATATATTCTGATCCTCCTTCCCATTCAAGAAGAAAAACAGTATTGGAGAATGCAGGATCATCATCTTTATCTCTACCAATCATATCCACATTAAATAATACCTCAGTATTAGTTAATGGAAATAAAGGATTTTCTGTGTAATACTCAGAACCGTGTAGCCCTATCTCTTCACCCGAATGTGCAATAAAAACAATATCTTTATTTAAAGTAACTCCATCTTTTGTAGCATTTGAAAGTAATTCTGCTATAGTAAGAATAGCAGTTGTTCCTGAAGCATTATCATCTGCTCCATAATTGATTTCATTATTATGATTTCTGCCTATATGATCATAATGGCCTCCAATTATTATTTTTTGATCACTCAACTCACTATCAATATAACCAATAACATTTTCAGTTTTTATGGTATCAATGGTAGGATTATAATTAACCATATAAGAGAATTCTGCAGGTTTTATTTTAGCTAAATTATTCTTTTTTGATTTTTTTTCTATACTTGATATTTTCTTTAAATCCTCGAAATTTTTTTGAAAGATAGCTTCAGATAATTCTTCCGGGACAAAAAGTATCTTTATATCTTTATCTGATTCAATTAGTGCATTTGGAATAAGTCTGTTCATACTAAGTAATTTCCCAAAGTCCTTATTATTTCTGTGATTTGTCAGATAAAAATTATAATAGTAGAAAAGTTCTTTAAAAGAGGTTAAATCATTAATAGTATCGTAGAAGATAGATTTATCTAATTTTTTTCCTAAAGGTAAGCCAACAACAATCGTATTTACACTATAGGTACTTGATAAATTTTTGGCTTTTTCGATTGCTTCTTTAACGCTCTCCGAAAGGAAGAATATGCTTTTATTATCTATCTCAAGATTTTTCAGATTTTCCTGATCAGCATAACCGGCAAAAATAATGGGGTCATATATACTATCGGAAATGCTATTATTCCCCAGGTATATTGGTGCCCAATAAAATAAGTTATTATAAAATATTTCGGCTACACCTGTTTGATATTTATATAATTCAAACTTTTGATAGTATTCATTTTTAGCATTTGTATCAACAGGTGTTAAACCATATTTACAAAATTCATTGGCAATATACCGGGCTGCTAACTTTTGTCCTGGTGCACCTGTATACCTTCCTTCCATACTTTCTGATGCCAGAGTATCGACATGAGTTTTTATATGTTCTATGGTAATTTTATCAAGAAGTTCAACTAAGTTTGTTTGTGATTGTCCATTTATACAAAAAAGAATAAATATTATGATATACAGGTTTTTAATTTTCATAGTTGGCATTTTAATCAATTAAATTTAGATGTTTTAGAATGTCCAAACTAATATCCATTCTTTTTTGGAATGCCAATTGAATATCATCTGTAATAATATTCATAGCAAAATAATATACATTATCTTCCTTTTCAACATAGCCTATTAACCAACCAATAAATGTATTATAATCAATATCACCACCTCCGGCCTTATAACTTAATCTGTAATTATTGGTTTCGGTTCTTAAAAATATCTTTTTTACAATATTGCTTGTATTTTCCGAGAACTCGAATTTATTATTATAGAAACTTTTTAGAAACTCAATTTGTTCATTGGCAGAAATTTGCAATGATCCGTCAAGCCAAAAGAAATCTACCTGATCACCAATTTTTGTATTTCCATAATTGATATTTTTCAAATAGCTTTCATATTCTTTCCTTTCTATCTGTTTTGCTATTTCCTGATAATACCATACAACAGACCTTTCAAATGCTGTTTGTAAATTTTGATCCTGATCCCATTTTAATCCGGCCCACCAATCGTTGGCAGGATTGCGTATACTGTCCCATTTTGTTACAGTATTTTCATCTTTTAAAATACCAGACTCTAATGCAATTAAGGAGTTAGGTACTTTAAAAGTTGACATGGGGCCGTATCGTTTATTGCAGGTTATTTCATTGTATCTAAAATATGTATCTTGATTCTGATCATAAAGAACAAAACAACCTTTATAATCATTAAACAATCCTTCGAGCTTTTTAGTTAGATCTTCGTTTGTCTGTGAAAATAAATTGGTAGTTATTGCGAGAGTTATTATTGCCAATAAAATATTTTTCATAAATAAACTATTTTAGATGAGAGGCTAAATATAGCTAAAAGTTAGAATATTTATAAAACGGATTTGTCAAACTATTATGAAATTGTTTTAAAATATAGAAATAGTGATCTTGCACATTTATAAAATCTCCATCAATCATATTGATTTAAATTTTTGTAACTAATCAGTGTGTTTCAAAATATATAAAATCTTAATTTTCAATAAAAAACACTTAACCGCAAAGAACGCAATGGATTGTCGCAAAGGACACGAAGCCTTTTTATCATTGATATTAAATACTTTACGAACTTTGCGTGTTTTCTTTGTGTACATTGCGGTTAATATATTATTATAATTATCAACCAATTAGCTATACTGATTAGTTACAAATTTTTTAAATGTGAAGGACTCTTTTTTGTTTTTGCTAAGACTAATTTACTTTTTTAAAATTTAGATTTTGAAAATGAAAGTCACTGTTTGGCAGGTCGATTTTAAAACCGGTTATTTGATTAGATTTATCAATTTCAAAATGAATTAACCCATAAGGCAGAAATGGGTCTTTAAAGTCAACTCTAAATGTATTATTAGCCCAATGTTTCATTTTGCTTGTAAACACTTTTTTTGCCGGTATTAGTGTAAGTTCTAATTCATTGTTTTCAATTTTAACTTCAGCGTTACCATACATTTCATCAGCATATAGGCCTGGGTATTGTTCTAATGGGAGAGAGGCTTGCACATTAGAGTTTTTACTTGCATCTCGCTTATTTTTCAGTTCCCTTTGTTTTTCTTCAGAGCTCTTTTGTTGTTCCGAATAATGACTTGCCCAATCCTTGGTATACTGTTTTGTAACAACATCAACGTATGAAAAAAACAAGGTGTTATTGCTATATGAATCAAAACCATTATTGAGAATAATTATTGCAAGGTTTTCTTCCGGGACAAGGGCAACTTTGCTAATGTATCCCGGCATGCCTCCATTGTGCTCAATAATTTTTCGTCCGTTGTAATCATAAGTAGACCATCCTAAAGCATAGTTTCTAAAATGTATTCCGGATTCTGCCCGTTCTTCAGAAACGCTTAATATAGTTTGTGCTGCTGTTAATTCCTTAATTGTTTCGGGAGACAGTATTTGCTTACCATTCCATTTACCATTATTTAAAAACATCGTAGCCCAATTAGCTAAATCTCTTGTGTTTGACCAGATTGAAGCTGCCGGTTTGTTTGCAAGAAAATAATAGATGCCAATTAAAGTATCGTTATAATGAGGAAATGCTATATTTTCTGTCCCGTCAAATTTATCGCTTGAAGTTCTTGAGTCATTCATTTCAAGAGGGTCAAAAAAGTTTTCTTTAATGTAGGTTTCCCAATCTTGACCTGTAACATTTTCAACTATTTTACCAGCTATCATATACATATTATTTTGATAACCAAATTCCGATCGAAATTCTTTTGTTATAGGTAAAAATTGCATGCGATTAATAACTTCGCCATTGGTATAACTTGTATTGTACCATAGCAAATCTCCATAAAAAGTTCCCAAACCTGTGCGATGAGATAATATATCTTTAATTGTTAAACTACTGGTTATGCATTCATCAGCTAATTTAAATTCAGGAATATAATCTACTACTTTTTCATCCCATGATAATAATCCATTTTCAACCAATTTACCAATTGCAGCAGCAGTAAATGCTTTTGAGCAGGATGCAATATTGAAAATAGCCTGGTTGTTAAGAAAACTCATATTATCTATATTTTTATATCCTAATGATTTTTCGTAAACTATTTCACCATCTTTAACTATAGCAACACTAATTCCTGTAGGATTAAATTCTTCAAAAACTTTTTGAGTAATTCTATCAAATTTTTGTAAGTCATTTTCCTTTTTCTGAAGGAAAATCAATATTGGTATGGCTATAACCAATATTAATGGAATAACATATCTTACTATATTTTTCATTTTGAGGGGATTTTTATTTTTTTAAATATAAGAATTAATATGCTAAAGTCAATATATAGAGCTATATATTAAAAGAGGCTGTCCAAAAAGTCTTAAAAATTAAGAAATTGCTTGTTTTTTCACTTTGAGAAACTTTGTGTCTTCTTGGTGAAACTCTGTGTAACAGCATTTTGTAATTATACCACAAAGTTACTCGAAGGAAACACAAAGT